>NZ_CP029608.1:5345212-5508391 GCF_003352185.1 Pseudomonas kribbensis | reverse complement strand
CGGCGGGTCACTTCGGCGGTGCTGTCGGCGCCGAACAGGCCATGGACCACGGCCAGCAGATCGACACCGTGGGCTACCAGCGGTGCGGCGTTGTCGAGGGTGATGCCGCCAATCGCGCAGATCGGCAGGTGCAAAGTGCGTTTGGCCTCGTCGAGCAGGTCGAGGCTGCAGGTCGGCGCACCGGGTTTGGTATTGGAATTGAAGAAACGGCCGAAGGCGACGTAGCTCGCGCCTTCTTTGGCAGCCTGTTCGGCCAGTTCGAGTTGGGCGTGGCAGGTCGATCCGATGATCGCTTTCGAACCGAGCAGGGCGCGGGTCGGCGACAGCGGGCCGTCGGTCTGGCCCAGGTGCACGCCGACGTTCAGGCGTGCGGCCAGTTCGGCGTCATCGTTGATGATCAACTGGGTCTTGTAGCGTTCGCACAGATCGCGCAGGGCTTCGGCCTCACGCAGGCGCCGGGCTTCGTCGCTGCTCTTGTCGCGGTATTGCAGGAGGGTGACGCCGCCTTCCAGCGCCGCCTCCACGTACGGCAGAAACTTGCCGGCCAGCAATGGACCGTCGGTAATGGCGTACAGGCCACGTAGTTTCATCAGGCAGACCTCACGACGTTACGAGCAGAAATCCAGCGGCAGGCGACGCGGCACGAACTGGCCTTTGCCCAGTTGTTCGGCATCGCGCAGGGTGCGCCAGGTGTAATCCAGCGCGGTACGCACGGCGCTGGCCAGGTTTTCGCCCTGTGCCAGTCGACCGGCAAGGGTGCTGGCCAGGGTGCAGCCGGAGCCGTGATAGCTGCCCGGCAGGCGCTGGCACTTGAAGGTTTCGCGCAGACCATCGCGGCTGTACAGGCGATTGTGGATTTCGGTTTCGTCGCCGTGACCGCCAGTGATCAGCAGGTTCTTGATGTACGGCAACAGTTTTTCAGCGCACTCGTCCGCGGTGCCTTCTGGCAGTTCGGCGAGGATCCGGGCTTCGGGAAGGTTGGGGGTGGCGATGATCGACAGCGGCAGCAGGCGTTCGCGCATGGCGTAGCCGACCTCGTCCTTGCCCAGTCGTCCGCCGCCGCCGGCGCGCAGCACCGGGTCGCAGACCACTGGCAAGTGTGGGTGCGCCTGAAGCAGTTCGACAACGGTGTCGACCATTTCCAGGGAACCGAGCATGCCCAGTTTCACTGCCGCGACTTCGGAATCGTTGAGCACGGCATTGGCCTGGGCCAGTACCCACTCACGGTCGAGGACGCGAAAGTCAGTGACGTTGACGGTGTCTTGCACGGTCAGGGCGGTGACGGCCGGAGCCGCATGGCAACCCTGAGCGAGCAGGGCTTCGATATCTGCCTGCAAGCCGGCGCCACCACTGGGGTCGTGGCCGGAGAGACAGAGGACAACGGGGCGTGAGCTGTAGATATTCATGGTGCGCGAGCTTACCACCAAACCTGTTTTTCGGGTGTTGTGGCGCAGCGCTTGGCCGATAACCTCGATAACCGGATCCGCAAGGGTTGTAACAATCTGACCAAGCCAACAGCTCTAGCTCGGTGTTTTGCTCTGAAACGCCCGTTCTAGAGCCTTTGTCAGAAAAATTTCCATGGTGCTCAATGGCCATCAACGGCTATGCTAGAGTGGATCCAAACCAATAACAGGTAATACCGGTTTTACGTCATCTCAAAGGGAATGGGGGGCTTCCTGACACAACCGGACAAGCCACGCTGGGGCTTCAATGCGCTATTTGTTGATGTTGCTGTTCTGTTTGCCCCTCCTGGCAAACGCCGTCGAGTTCGACGAGTTCACCCAGAGCCTCCCCCTGGGTCGATCCCTGCAAGTGTTCGAAGACCCGAGCGGTCAGGCGAGCATTGCCGACGTCCGCGCGCAGGCCGCTGCCGGACAATTCAAAAAACACGATAAAGCCACGCTCAATGCTGGTTACTCGCGCTCGGCGTTCTGGCTGAAGATCGACCTGCATTACCGCCCGAGCAATCCGGCGGCGCAGCGTACCTGGCTGCTGGAGCTGGCCTATCCGCCGCTCGATCACCTCGATCTTTATCTGCCCGACGCCGCCGGCGACTATCGCCTGGTGCGCCAGACCGGAGACGCGTTGCCGTTCGCCAGTCGCGAGATCCGGCAGAACAACTATCTGTTCAACCTCACGTTCAAGCCTGACCAGCAGCAGACCGTCTACTTGCGGCTGTCCAGCGAAGGCTCGATCCAGGCGCCGGTGACGTTGTGGTCGAGTACCGCGTACCTAGAAGACCAGCCGGTGCGCCTGTATGTGTTGGGCCTGATTTATGGCGTGCTGCTGGGGATGCTGGTGTACAACCTGTTCATCTACCTCAGCGTGCGCGACACCAGTTACTTTTATTACATCTTCTATATCGGCTCGTTCGGCCTGTACCAGCTATCGGTCAATGGCGCGGCGGTCGAGTATTTCTGGCCGGACAACCCATGGTGGACCAACGCCTCGACGCCATTCTTCATTGGTTGCGCAGGTCTGTTCGGCAGCCAGTTCGCCCGCAGCTTCTTGCAGACCAAAAACCACAGCCGCTGGCTCGACCGGCTGTTGATTGCCCTGATCGCCTTCGGCGCGCTGGTGATGGGGCTGTCGCTGATGACCAGTTACGCGCTGGCCCTGCGCCTGGCGACGACCCTGGCGCTGACCTTTACCGTGGTGATCTTCGCCGCTGGGATCCTCGCCTGGTGGCGCGGCCTGCGCGTGGCCCGCTACTTCATCATCGCCTGGTCGGCGTTTCTGCTGGGCGGGATCGTCAACACGATGATGGTCCTGGGCTTGCTGCCGAATGTGTTCCTGACCATGTATGCCAGCCAGATCGGCTCGGCCATCGAAGTGGCGCTGCTGTCGCTGGCGCTGGCCGACCGCATCAACGCGATGCGCGAACAGCAGGCGCAGACCTTGTTCGACGCCGGCCAGAAACTCGAAGTGCTCAACCAGCAACTCGCCCACAGCAACAAGCTTAAGGACGAATTCCTTGCGACCCTGACCCACGAACTGCGCACGCCGATGAACGGGGTGATCGGTTCACTGGAACTGATGCAGACCGTCGAGCTGGACCCGGAACTGGAGCAATACCAGCAGACCGCCGCCGGTTCGGCCCGGGACATGATGCGCATGGTCAACGGCATCCTGACCCTGACCGAATTGCAGGCCGGCAAGCTCAAGGCCACGCCGTGCAGTTTCAGCCTGCGCGCGGTGGTCGAGGCGCTGCGCGTGCAGTTCGACGGCAATGCGTCGAGCAAGTCGCTGGACTTCAAGGTCGACGTGCTGCCGACCCTGCCGGATCGCCTGCATGGCGACAGCGCCAAACTCGCGCAATGCCTGGAATGCCTGCTGGATAACGCGATCAAGTTCACCCGCGTCGGCGGTCTCGCTTTGCGGGTTACCGGCAAACCGTCGACGGACAATCGTCTGGCGCTGTCCTTTGCGGTGATCGACACCGGCATCGGCTTTACCGATCTGGGCGAAGCCACGCTGTATCAGCGCTTCTTCCAGCTCGACGGTTCGATGACCCGTGAGTACGGCGGCCTGGGCGTCGGTCTGGCGATCTGCCGACAGCTGGTGGAACTGCTCGGCGGCAAGTTGACCCACCGCTCCGAACCGGGACGCGGCAGCCGTTTTCAACTGGATGTCGAGTTTGAATTGCCGGCCGTCGAAGCCGCGCCGACGCCTGTTCGCGATGCCATACGCGCACCGCAGGACTGCACCGTGTTGCTGGTGGACGACAACAGCGTCAATCAACTGGTGATGCGCGGGATGTTGCTCAAGCTCGGTTTCCGCGTGCGCACCGCCGACCATGGGGCAGCGGCCATCGAATGCCTGCAGCGCGAACCGTTCGATGCGGTGCTGATCGACTGCCAGTTGCCGCCGCTCGATGGCGCGTCGCTGTGTTGCCAGATCCACGATCTGCCGGGTTGCGCCAACCTGCCGGTGTTCGTGATTGCGCTGGGGGCGGATCGAGAGCATTGCGCTTCCGCCGGCTCGATCGATTACCTGAGCAAACCGGTGAAATTCGAAGACTTGCAGGTCGCGATGCAGCGGCGGGTATTGAGTTGCTGACAGGGTGAAAGCGCCGGCATTTAGGCCGATATGACACTTTGATCGGTCCGGGGGCGGTGCTTAACTGAAGCTCTGGCCGATCAAGGAGCCCCGTCATGAACCTGCATCAGTTCGCCGAAACCCACGAAGTGACCAACCAGCCACCGTCGCTGGACGGCACCAACCTGTACCGCATCGACCTGCCGCTGCAGGAGTGGTCGCGGCGGTTCGGCGCCGGCTGGGCCGAGTCGCGGATCGACGCCTACGGCGCTCTGGCCGGCGGGCCGCTGATGGAGGCCGGGTTCCTCGCCAACCAGAACAAACCGGTGTTCGCCAGCCATGACCGCTACGGTCATCGCATTGATCTGGTGGAATTTCACCCGGCGTATCACGAGTTGATGCGCACGGCCATCGAACATGGCCTGACGTCTTTGCCCTGGGCTCATCCACAGGACGGCGCCCATGTTGCCCGCGCCTCCATGAGCTATCTGCACAGCCAGGCCGAGGCCGGTAGCGGTTGCCCGTTGACCATGACCTTCGCCAGTGTCCCCGCGATGCGCTTGCAGCCGGATCTGGCCGAGCAGTGGTTGCCGAAAATCCTCGCCACCGAATACGACCCGCGCAATGTCGGCATGGCCCACAAGGCTGGCGTGACCATTGGCATGGCGATGACCGAGAAACAAGGCGGCACCGACGTGCGCGCCAACACCACCAAGGCTTATCCGGTCGGCGCCAGCGGTCCGGGCCAGGCTTATGAGCTGGTGGGCCACAAGTGGTTCTGCTCGGCGCCGATGTGCGATGCGTTCCTCACGCTGGCACAGACCGACAAGGGCCTGACCTGTTTCCTGCTGCCGCGCCATCGCCCGGACGACACGCGCAATCAGTTCTACATCCAGCGTCTGAAAAACAAACTCGGCAACCAGTCCAACGCCTCCAGCGAAGTGGAGTTCCGTGGTGCGCTGGCGTGGATGGTCGGTGAGGAAGGGCGCGGCGTGCCGACCATCATCGAGATGGTGGCCATGACCCGTTTCGATTGCATGGTCGGTTCCAGCTCGCTGATGCGTCAGGCCCTGACCCAGGCCAGCCATCACTGCGCCCACCGCAAGGTCGGCGGCAAACTGCTCAGCGAACAACCGCTGATGCAGAACGTGCTGGCCGATCTGGCGCTGGAAAGCGAAGCCGCGCTGGCGTTGAGCCTGCGCATGGGCAAGGCACTGGATCATCTGAATGATCGCCATGAAGCGCAATTCGCCCGACTGGTGACGGCGGTGGGCAAGTACTGGATCTGCAAACGCGCGCCGGGGATGATCAACGAAGCCGCCGAATGCATGGGCGGCGCCGGGTATGTCGAAGACAGCATCTTGCCGCGCCTGTACCGCGAAGCGCCGGTGAACTCGACGTGGGAAGGCTCCGGCAACGTGCAATGCCTCGATGTGTTGCGCGCGCTGTCGAAGGAACCGGGCGTGCTCGATGTGCTGTTCAACGAACTGGGCGACGGCCATGGCGACAAACGTCTTGCAGCGCATATCCAGCAGTTGCAGGCGTCATTCAAGGACACCAGCGACATTCAATATCGGGCGCGGCAACTGACCGAAGACATTGCCCTGGGACTGCAAGCGAAGCTGTTGCTGGAGGCCGGGAATTCGGCGGTCAGCGATGCCTTTATCGCCAGTCGCCTGAGCGGCGGCGGTCGGGTCTACGGCGCGTTGCCCCGTGGGCTGGATGTCGAAGCCATCGTTGCCCGCTCGACGCCGCAAGGTTTCTGAAACACCCTGTGGGAGCGAGCTTGCTCGCGAAGACGCCGGTGCATTCAACATCAATGTTGGCTGTGCTGACGCCTTCGCGGGCAAGCTCGCTCCCACAGGGATCGCCTATACCTGTCAGATTGATGAATAGCCACAACGCCACTGTTTCCGTGAAGCCACGATGCAGGCAAGATGAAGCTCTGCAAGTCAGAACACAGGAAGCTGATCGTGACCGAAGCGTTTATTGTCGTTCAAACCGCCGAACAAGCCGTGGATCGTCTGGCCGAGCTGCATGAGCGGGCCACCACGGCGCTGAACTCGGCGCTCAAGCGTTATCTCAAGGATCGCGTCGAGCCCGACGCCGAGCAACGTGCCCTGTTCCGTTATCCCGAACTGCGTCTGACCTACCACTGCCAGGGCGAAGTCCCGCAGACCACCCGCGCCTACGCCAAGGTGCAGTTGCCGGGTACCTACAGCGTGACCGTCACCCACCCGGCGGCGTTTCGCAAATACCTGCTGGAGCAGCTCACGCCGCTGATGCATGACTTCACAGTGACCGTCGAAGTCGGGGTCAGCGAGCAGAACATTCCGTACCCGTACGTGGTAGAGCAGGGCGATGAACTGGCCGGCTCCGGTGTCACCGCCGCCGTGCTGGCGCGAGTGTTCCCGAGCACCGACCTGTCCGCCGCCACCGATGGCATCGCCGACGGTCTCTACGACTGGGAAAACACCGATCCGCTGCCGCTGGCACTGTTCGATGCGGCCCGCGTCGACTTCTCGCTGCGGCGTCTGGTGCACTACACCGGCAGCGACTGGCGCCATGTGCAACCGTGGATTTTGCTGACCAACTACCACCGTTACGTCGACCAGTTCATCGTCCATGGCCTGGAGCAATTGCGCCGCGACCCGCGTTTCGTGCGCATGGTGCTGCCGGGCAACGTGATCATCGAAAAAGGCATGGATCACGGCGAAGCCTCGGCGATTGCGGCCGGTGTGGTCTGGCACCGCTACCAGATGCCGGCCTATCACCTGATCGCCAGCGATGGCCACGGCGTGACCCTGGTGAACATCGGCGTCGGCCCGTCCAACGCCAAGAACATCACCGATCACCTGGCCGTGCTGCGTCCGCATTGCTGGCTGATGATCGGTCACTGTGGTGGCCTGCGTCAGTCGCAGACCATCGGCGACTACGTGCTGGCTCACGCTTATATGCGTCGCGACGGGATTCTTGACCGGGTGGTGCCGCCGAACATTCCGATCCCGGCCCTGGCCGAGGTGCAGCTGGCGCTGCAGCAAGCGGCGGCCAACATCACCGGCGAAAAAGGCGAAGAACTGAAAAAACGCCTGCGCACCGGCACCGTGCTGACCTACGACGACCGCAACTGGGAATTGCGCTGGGCCCAGGAGCGACCACTGATCAACCTGTCCCGCGCCGTGGCGGTGGACATGGAAAGCGGCACCATCGCCGCCCAGGGTTATCGCCTGCGGGTGCCGTACGGCACGTTGCTGTGTGTTTCGGACAAGCCGCTGCACAGTGAAATCAAGCTGCCGGGTTCGGCCAACGCGTTCTACGAGCGCGCGGTCAGCCAGCACTTGAAGATCGGTATCGAAGCAGTGGACCTGCTGCGCACCGAACTCAACTCGCTGCACTCGCGCAAACTGCGCAGCTTCGACGAGCCGCCGTTCCGCTAACGGTTTGTCGTGGTCATTTGGCGGTCGGGGCACTAGCATTAGCAGCCCCGACCGTTAGATGTTTTTTTGCCCATGTCCCGTCCCCAGCGTCCACCTTCCCGCCGCCTCGGCGCGAAGCCGTCCTCTTCAGCCCCGCGTCGTGTCGCCAAGGCACCGCCGGCCGAGCCGAAGCTGATTCTCTTCAACAAACCGTTCGATGTGCTGACGCAATTCAGCGACGGCGAAGGGCGGGCGACGCTCAAGGATTACATCGACGTTCCGGGCATCTACCCGGCCGGGCGGTTGGATCGTGACAGCGAAGGCTTGCTCTTGCTGACCAACGACGGCCAGTTGCAGGCGCGGATCGCCGACCCCAAGCACAAGCTGGCGAAAACCTATTGGGTGCAGGTCGAAGGCGTGCCGACGGCCGAGCAGTTGCAGCGCCTGCGTGACGGTGTCGAGCTGAATGACGGCAGGACCTTGCCCGCCGAAGCGCGGCAACTGGATGAGCCTGAACTGTGGCCGCGCAATCCACCGGTACGCTTTCGCGCAACCATTCCGACAACCTGGCTGGAACTGGTGATTCGCGAAGGGCGCAACCGCCAGGTGCGGCGAATGACGGCGGCGGTAGGGTTGCCGACGTTGCGGCTGGTGCGGGTCAGGATTGGTGACTGGACGATCGAAGGGCTCGATCAGGGCCAGTGGAAAGAAGTGCCGGCGCGCTTATAAGGCGCCGGACTCGATCAGGCCGATCACCACACTCTTGATGATGAACGCGGCCACGCCCAGGCCCAGCACGAAGAACAGAATGAACGAGCCGAAGCGCCCGGCCTTGGACTTCTTCGCCAGATCCCAGACGATGAAACCCATGAAAATGATCAGGATGCTGACCAGGCCGGTCATCATCCACTCTTCAAATACTGCTGGATCCATCGGGCATCTCCGGCGCTGTGCGGCTGAAAGGGCGGCCGGGAGTATACGCCAGCGGCGAACGACGCAGCATTGACCTGCGTCGGTGTGCCGCAGTCATTCGTCGATTTCAGCTACGCAGATGAGTCAGCGGCAGCTCGGTGCTGTTGAGCACCTGATTCAGCACAAAGCTCGACCGAACGCTGGTCACGCCTTCAATCCGGGTCAGGTGCCCCAGCAGCAGCTTCTGATAGTGATCCATGTCCGGCACCACGACCTTCAGTTGATAGTCGGCATCCACCCCGGTCACCAGGCTGCATTCAAGCACCTGCGGCAAGGTGCGAATCGCCGCTTCGAAGTTCTCGAAACGCTCCGGCGTGTGCCGGTCCATGCCGATCAGTACGTAAGCGGTCAGGCTCAGGCCGAGCATCTTGCGATCCAGCAGGGCCACCTGGCGCGAGATGTAGCCGTCGTCCTCCAGTTGCTTGACCCGGCGCGAGCACGGGGAGGGCGACAGACCGATGCGCTCGGCCAGTTCCTGGTTGGAGATGCGGGCGTCGCGCTGCAATTCCGCCAAAATGCTCAGGTCGTAACGGTCGAGTTTGCTCATCAATCGGTCCTTTGTCCTAACTATTGCGGCGGATTATCTATCCAGGGTTAAAAATTGCGCAAGTGGTGTTTAATTGAGCAATCTTCGCAATCATCTGTCGCGGCCTCGGGCCTATCCTTATCACCAGAATCACTGCTCGGTAACACAGTCCACTGCGGCCCGCCCAATCAGGCCCGCCGCGGCCGCCGCCCCCACCGGGGACGTGCCGGCCCCCGAGCTGCACACTGTCCAGAAGACGGCGTGAGGTGAGCCGACGTCAAAAGCGTCGAGCCAGGACGAAGTTCTCTAGAAGGGAGGCCGACGGGTCTCCCTTTTTTCTTGCCCGCGATTTGACCTCGTTCGCTCAATAAATAAATGGCGTGACTGATAACCTGTTGCAGAACCCGGTGTGCCCCTTCCCGGTCTTAGCTACAAGCCCTACTTAATTACAGGGTCCGGCCCGCAGTGAGGAATTTCATGAAGTCGCGTATCTGGCGTCTGGCCAGTGTAGGTTTGCTGTGTGTAAGTGTCTGTGCGCAGGTACTGGCCGATGAGCCGCAGAATCGCGGCCCCGAGGGTGGCGGTCGCGAGCGGGAGCATCAGGGCCACAACGAAGGCCGTGAAGGCAACAACCAGCCACGTCCGCAAAATCAGCCGCAGCAGAATCAGCCGCGGCCGCAGAACAACGAAATCATTCGCGGCGACAACAGCCGCCAGTTCGAGCACAACGGCCAGCAGCACAACAATGGGCAGTGGCAGAACCAGAATCGCCCACCGGTTCAACCTGCGCCGGTTCATCAGCCGCCGCCACCGGTCAACAATCTGCCGATCCAGCCACGGCCCGATACCGTGCGCCAGACCCAGGAACCGCGTCAGGGCTACTACCGCGACGAGCGCCCGCAGAATGGCTACCACCAGAACTGGCAGACCGGCAATCGCCCCGATGACCGTCGCTGGCCGGGTCGCCCCGACGGGCATGGCAACGGTTGGGGCCCCGGGCCGCAATACCGGCCAGGCCATGTGATCGACCGCTTCCCGGATCGTGACTTCCGCGTGCCGTATCGTGGCCAGGATTATTTCTTCTCTGGCGGCTACTGGTATCGCCCGCAAGGTCCGCGATATGTCGTGGTTCAGCCGCCACGGGGGATCCGCATCCAGTACCTGCCGGATTACGCCCGTGAAGTGTGGATCGGCGGCTCGCTGTTGTTCCTGGCGGCAGGCTCGTACTACGCCTATCAGGAAGCGACCCAGGATTACGTAGTGGTCGAGCCGCCGGTGCAGCAGCCTCCGCAACCGACAAACAACGGTTATGACGTGGAAGCGTATCCGGCCAACGGCCAGTCGCCGGAGCAGGTCCAGCAGGACGGCTACCAGTGCTACCAATACGCGGTACAGCAAAGCGGTTTCGATCCGCGTACCGCGACCTACCAGCCCGCACCTGAAGTGGTGCAGGCCTACCGCCAGGCCCAAGGCAATTGCCTGAGCAGCCGCGGTTATCAGGTCAACTACTGAGCCCGGGCGGCTTTCACCACTTCCTGCGGGTCGGCGTGCACCAGCACTTCGGCCCGCGGGTAGGCAGCGTGGATCGCATCGGCGGCCTGATCGCTGATGCCGTGGGCGACTGACAGCGTCAGCTCCCCCGGCAGTTCCAGGTGCAACTGCACGAACCAGTGATTGCCGGAAATCCGCGTACGCAGATCATGGGCGCCCAGCACACCCGGCACGCCGCACGCCAGTTCGAGCATGTGCTGACTGACATCCACCGGCAGCTCTTCATCCATCAACACCGAAAAACTTTCCCGGGCGATCTGGATCGCGCTCCAGAGGATGTACACGGCAATCCCCAGACCGAACCACGCATCCAGTTGATGAAAGCCCAGACCCGCCAGGATCAGGGCGATCAGGATGCTGCCGTTGAGCAGCATGTCCGAACGGTAATGCAGCGAGTCCGCGCGCACGGCGTTGGAACCGGTCTGCTTGATCACCCGATGCTGCAGCATCAGCAGCGCCGCCGTCAGTACCAGCGAAAACACGATCACGCCGATGCTGATCCAGGGCGCGCCGAGCGGTTCCGGTTGCTGGATGCGCTCATAAGCCTGAAACGCAATCAGCACCGCACTGCCACCAATGAACAGCGCCTGCGCCATGCCCGCCAGGGATTCGGCCTTGCCATGGCCATAGCGGTGATCGTCATCCGCCGGGCGCAGCGCGTAGTGCACCGCCAGCAGATTGAGCAACGAAGTGACGCCATCGAGGGCCGAGTCGGTGAGGCCGGCGAGCATGCTCACCGAACCGCTCAGCCACCAGGCGATGGCTTTGGCGATGATCAGCGTACAGGCCACCGCCACCGAGGCGCGGGTCGCCAGCCGCAGCAGGCGGGCGTGTTCGGGGCTTGTGGTCATGGGTGCGTTGATTCCTTATGCGGCAGGTTGCAGGCCGAACATCGCCAGTTGCTGGGTGCTGCCCTTGTGCTGGATCAGGCGCGGGTCATCCAGCGGCAGGTTGCGGCCCAGTTCTGTTTCGAGAATAGCCTGCAACTTGAGGTTATCGACCTGACCGTCCGGGCCGACGGCTTGCTTGAGCTTGGCCGGATCGACCTGCGCCGTGCGGCCCGGTTCGAAATAGATCGCGCCGGTGGTGAAGTCCACGGCAAACGCGATCACGCCGGGAAGGATATAGAACAGCAGGCCCACGGCATCGAGCACGGCAATCGCCGGGTCGATCTTGCCGTCGATCTGGCCGCGCCGGTCGGGGTAGAAAATCGAACCGCACGCGGTGATCTGAGTAAGCAGGGTGGCAACCAGTACACCGCCGATCAGGCGAAAAGGTAAGCGCATGGGAATCTCCTGAGTCATCTGTTAACGAAGCGTCATCGTGTGAAGTTAAGACCCTGACGAACGCCTGGCAGTTCGCCGTTATACTCGCCGCTCTGTTTTGGAGCCAGCATGATTTCTTTGCCGATCGATGACGTTTTACCCGCCCTGCGTGAAGCCCTCGCGACACGCCACGAAGCCGTGCTCGAAGCACCGCCCGGCGCCGGTAAAACCACCCGCGTGCCCTTGGCCTTGCTCAATGAAGCGTGGCTGAACGGGCAGACCATTCTCATGCTCGAGCCCCGTCGGCTGGCGGCGCGCGCAGCAGCGGAACGGCTGGCCAGCGAGCTGGGCGAGAAGGTCGGTGAAACCGTCGGTTATCGCATTCGCCTCGACAGCAAGGTCGGCCCCAATACACGCATCGAAGTGGTCACCGAAGGCATTCTCACCCGGCGTTTGCAGGACGACCCGGCGCTGGAAGGCGTGGGCCTGCTGATCTTCGACGAATTTCACGAACGCAGCCTCGACGCCGATCTGGCGCTGGCCCTCAGTCTGAACGGTCGCGAACTGTTTCGAGCTGAACAACCGCTGAAGATTCTGCTGATGTCCGCCACCCTCGAAGGCGAACGTCTGGCCGGTTTGCTCGACGATGCACCGATCCTGCGCAGCGAAGGCCGGATGTTCCCGGTGACGATGCGCTGGGGCCGGCCGTTCCAGCCCGGCGAATACATCGATCAGCGCGTCACGCAAACGGTGCTCGAAGCCCTGCACGATGAAACCGGCAGCCTGTTGGTGTTCCTGCCGGGGCAAGCGGAAATCCGCCGTGTCCATCAGCAACTGTCGGATGCCATCGGTGAGCGCAGCGACGTGTTGCTCTGCCCGTTGCACGGCGAACTCGACCTGAATGCCCAACGTGCCGCCATCGATCCGGCCCCGGCGGGCCAGCGCAAAGTGGTGCTGGCCACCAACATCGCCGAGACCAGCCTGACCATCAACGGCGTGCGCGTGGTGATCGATGCCGGGCTGGCGCGGGTGCCGCGTTTCGACCCGGGCAGCGGCATGACCCGCCTCGACACTCAACGGATCTCCAAAGCCAGTGCGACCCAGCGTGCAGGCCGGGCCGGGCGTCTCGAACCGGGCGTGTGTTATCGCCTGTGGTCGCAGGATCAGCACGAACAACTCGCGACTTATGGCAGTGCGGAAATTCTGTCGGCGGATCTCGCCGGCCTTGCCTTGCAACTCGGGCGCTGGGGCGTGGCGCCGAGTGATCTGATCTGGCTGGACGTGCCGCCAGCGGCCGCTTATGCACAGGCTCAAGACTTGTTGCAGCGCCTCGGTGCGCTGGAGGGCGAAAGCCTTAACCGCCACGGTCAGGCCATGGCTGAGTTGCCCGCGCATCCGCGTATCGCGCATTTACTGCTGCGCGGTCAGGCGTTGGGGCTGGCGACCATGGCGTGCGATGTCGCCGCGTTACTCGGTGAGCGCGACATTTTGCGCGGCGCCGGGGCGGATCTGCACAGTCGTCTGGTGCTGCTGTCCGGTGAAGAACGTGCGGCGCGCGGAGCTCAAGGCGGCGTGCAGCGTGCCCGGCAACTGGCGCGGCAATATCGTGGTTACCTTCGCGGCAAGGCGAGCGAGCCGGTCAGCGATCCAGATCACCCGCGCTGGCTCGGTGCGCTGCTGGCACTGGCCTACCCGGACCGCGTCGCCCAGCAGCGGCGTGCCGGTGGTGCCGAATATCGTCTGGCCAATGGCCGAGCGGCGTTGTTCGCCGAAGCCGACAGCCTGATGAAGGAACCATGGATCGTCATCGCCGACCTCGGCAGCCGTCAGGGCCAGCGCGAAGAGCGGATTTATCTGGCGGCGGATTTCGATCCGGCGCTGTTCGATTCGGTGCTGGCCGAGCAGGTGCACAACGTCGATCAACTCGACTGGGACGAGCGCGAAGGCGTGTTGCGCGCCGAGCGTCAGCGCAAGGTCGGCGAACTGATCCTCAGCCGCGAACCGCTGACCGGTCTCGACGAAAACGCCCGCAGTCAGGCACTGGTCAATCTGGTGCGGCGCAAAGGTCTGGAGCTGCTGCCGTGGACTCCGGAACTACGCCAGTGGCAGGCGCGAGTCGCCTTATTGCGCCAGCTCGATCTGGACGCCAAGGGCGACAGCCAATGGCCGGATGTCAGTGACGCCACGTTGCTGAAAACCCTCGAAGACTGGCTGATGCCGTACCTGGGCAAAGTCTCGCGCCTCAGCCATTTCGCCAACCTCGACCTGTCGAGCATCGTGCGTAATCTGCTGCCGTGGCCGCTGCCACAGCAACTCGATGAACAGGCACCGCATCACCTGAGCGTGCCGTCGGGCTCGTCGATTCGCCTCGACTACAGCGAACAGCCACCGATTCTCGCCGTGCGCTTGCAGGAGTTGTTCGGCCTCGCCGACACACCGCGCATCGCTGGCGGCCGGCAAGTGGTCAAGTTGCATCTGCTGTCGCCCGCACGGCGTCCGGTGCAGGTGACGCAGGATCTGGCCAACTTCTGGCGCAGCACCTATGCCGAGGTGAAGAAGGATTTGAAGGGGCGGTATCCAAAGCATTATTGGCCGGATGATCCGCTGGTGGCTGAAGCCACTGCGCGGGCTAAACCGCGAGGTACGTGACAGAAGGCATTCAGGAAAGGCTTCCATCTTTCTCAATTATGCGTAATTATTTTATTATTCATAAATTATGAATTTTTACATAAAGGCCCATAATGACCCCGGAAACCAAGGACTCGTTGCTCTTCCCTCGCACCAACCTGGCTGAAGGAATCCTGGTCACTTTCGAGTCACGCCTGCAGAACGCCGCGACGATATTCGCGCCTCGGCGCAAGGGTAAAACCACCTTTCTGATCAACGACCTGATACCGATTGCCAAGGCACACGGTTTTATTGTTGCAACAGCAGACCTGTGGTTTGACAAGGCGCATCCTGAGCGGGTGATCGCGGGTGCGTTGTATGAGGCCATCCACGGCGCAGGGTTCTTGCGACGCAACTGGCTGAAACTCATGCGACCGGGTTCTCTCGTCCAGTCGGTGGAGGGCGGCGCCAGTACCGACGGCGTCACACTGAAGGCCGAACTGGCGAAGGAGGGCGGACTGAACCTGATCGAGCTCTTCGAGCGCTTCCGGATACTCGGTAACGGCAAGGCGCTGCTGATCATCGATGAGGTCCAGCATCTGGCGAGCCGAAAAGAATTCGAAGACTTGACTGCTACGCTCCGTTCGCTACTGCAGCACGCGCACGGTGAAGTCTTTGCAGTGTTTACAGGGTCCTCTCAGGACGGCCTGCATCGAATGTTTCGTCGTACCAGAGCACCGTTCTATCAGTTCAGCCACGAGATCCAGTTTCCTAATCTTGGTCTGGAATTTGTCCAGCATCTGGGCCAGCGGTTCCGTGAAATCACCGGACGGGAGTGGGAAGTAAACGCCGCTTTCGAGCGTTTTGCTGCCCGGGGATACATGCCCAAGTACATTCGCGACGTATTCCTGCTGTGTCTCACTGAGGGGCTCAGTGTGCGAGATGCAGACCATCGAGCCTGGAGCACCATGACGGACGAAGGCAACTTCGAGAACCTGATCCTGGAGATGGCACCTCTGGATTTCACCGTACTTATCGGACTGGTGAAGGGCCTTTCAGTTTTTTCTACCGAAGGACGCGAATGGATTGGCAGCGAGATGCCCGGTGGCCACGTGCCCAGCGCGGCGACGGTTCAGACTGCCCTGAAGCGCCTGCAACGCCGCGACCTCGTCGGTAACCTCGGGCATGGTGAGTGGGCGATTGAAGACATCGCCATGGAAGGTTACTTGCGTCGAAATTTCGTTGAAATCGACCCACAACTCGGTACGGAAAACGATCAATAGGTTCTTTGGGTTGCTTGCGTCGGCTTTCTGAAGACAACCTGAGGTTTATAAAGCATCAAAAGATCGCAGCCTGCGATCTTTTGGTTTTTATCGGCCGGCCTTCGCGGTCAGCTGCTCCCGACAATAATCGGCAAACAACTGCGCCGGTTTGGTCAGTTGTCCGCGTTTGAGCCACGCGGCCACCAGGCCTGAACCGGTGACGTCTTCGACGATGTCCACGCACACGACTTTCTTGCCGTCGTAGGTGCATTCCGAATGCGGGCGGGTGACCAGGATCGAAAAACCGAAACCCTGGCCGACCATGCCGCGCACCATTTCGATCGACGGCGAGCTGAACTCGATACGCGGCGACAGGCCGAGTTCTTCGAACAGGCTGACGAAGTAGGTGCGGCTCGGTTGCACGTCGAGCAGGATCATCGGCTCCAGGCACAAGTCCCGCAGCGAGACCTGCTTGAGCTGGGCGAAGCGGTGATCTGCCGGCAGCAAGGCGTAAGGCCGTTGGGCCGGCATCAGCGGTTCGGTTTCGATGGTAGCGTCGAGGTCGTGCTTGTACAGGATTGCCAGATCGAAGGTGCCCGAGGTCAGGCCTTGCACCAGTTCCTGTTGTTCGCCGTCGCGGATGCGGATTTTCACTCCGGGATACAGCGCCGAGAAACCTGCAATCAACTGCGGCAAATACAGTGGCGCGACGGTTTCGAAACAGCCGATATCGATCTGCCCGGCCACCACGTCGTTGTCGGCGAGGGCGTTCTGTTCGAACTCCTTGGCCATGCGCAGCAGTTCCTGGGCCTTGCGGAAGAACCGCGCGCCGCTCGGTGTCAGGGACACGCCCTGGGCGTGATGGCGGATGAGCAGTTGCACACCGAAGCTGTCTTCCAGCCCCTTGATCGCCGTCGAGATCGCCGGTTGCGCGATGTACAGCTTGCGCGAGGCTTCGGCGACGCTGCCGCATTCGACGGTGGTGATGAAGTATTTCAACTGACGCAGGTTGTAAGCGGCCACGGTGAACCTCAAAGCGAACGGATTTCACATCCAAGCAATTTGTACGCCGCCGGCCTCCGTTCTGTCGGCGGTTTTTTTGTCCCTGAACAATAGCCTCATACGCGCGCGAGGGGGCCACCGGCTGGTTACCTTTTTTATTGTCTGCGAAGACATTTTTACTGGTTTTGGCTCGCGCCGGCCTGAGCGACTATCGACTGCAGCCGTTTATAAAAGAATAAAAGTCCAAGGAGCATCCACCGTGTTCGAACTTGCAGACTGGCAGCGCAAGGCCGCTGAATTGAGCTATCCGTACCAGGCCGTGATCGACGGCAAGCTGCGTGCGGCGCAGTCGGGGCAGACCTTTGCCGCGATCAACCCGGCCACCGGCCAGTTGCTGGCAAACGTCGCTGCGTGCGGAGAAGAGGATGTCGATGCGGCGGTGCGCAATGCGCGGCAGGTGTTCGAGGCCGGCACCTGGGCCGGGCGTTCGCCCACCGAGCGCAAGCAAGTGCTGCTGCGGCTGGCGGATCTGATTCTGGCTAATCGCGAAGAACTGGCGCTGCTCGATTCGCTGAACATGGGCAAACCGGTGATGGACGCTTACAACATCGACGTGCCGGGCGCCGCCGGGGTGTTTCGCTGGTACGCCGAAAGCCTCGACAAACTCTACGATCAGGTCGCGCCGAGCGCCTCGAATGTGCTGGCGACCATCACCCGCGAAGCGCTGGGCGTGGTCGCCGCCGTGGTGCCGTGGAATTTCCCGCTGGACATGGCCGCGTGGAAACTCGCGCCGGCGCTGGCTGCGGGCAACTCGGTGATCCTCAAACCCGCCGAGCAATCACCGTTTTCCGCATTGCGTCTGGCCGAACTGGCTCTGGAAGCCGGATTGCCGGCCGGCGTGCTGAATGTGCTGCCGGGTCTCGGCGAGCAGACCGGCAAAGCCTTGGGCCTGCACCCGGATGTCGATTGTCTGGTGTTCACCGGCTCGACCCAGGTCGGCAAATATTTCATGCAGTACTCCGCGCAATCGAACCTCAAACAGGTGTGGCTGGAGTGCGGTGGCAAGAGCGCCAATCTGGTGTTCGCCGACTGCAAGGATCTGGATCTGGCGGCGCAGAAAGCCGCGTTCGGGATTTTCTTCAATCAGGGCGAAGTCTGTTCGGCCAACTCGCGATTGTTGGTGGAGCGCTCGATTCATGACGAGTTCGTCGAGCGACTGAAGGCTCAGGCCGAACGCTGGCAACCGGGTGATCCGCTGGACCCGGCAAGTGCGGCGGGGGCGGTTGTCGACACCCGTCAGACCGAAAGCATTCTGCGCTTCATCAACCAGGCCGAACGTGATGGCGCGACCCGCGTCTGCGGCGGGCGGCAACTGAGTTTCAACGGTTCGGACAACTTCGTTCAGCCGACGATTTTCACCGACGTGCAGCCGCACATGACCCTGTTTCGCGAAGAAGTGTTCGGCCCGGTGCTGGCGGTGATTCCGTTCGATGACGAGGCCCACGCCTTGCAACTGGCCAACGACAGCGTCTACGGTCTGGCGGCGTCGCTGTGGACTGACGATCTGCACCGCGCGCATCGGGTGGCGCGGCAATTGCGAGCCGGTACGGTGTCGGTCAACAGCGTCGATGCGCTGGACGTGACCGTGCCGTTCGGCGGCGGCAAGCAGTCCGGTTTCGGCCGCGATCTGTCGCTGCACTCGTTCGACAAATACACCCAGTTGAAAACCACCTGGTTTCAACTGCGCTCATGACAGCCGCTCACAACAAAAAAGGAGATCCGGCGATGACCACCTCACGTGAAACCCGCGACTACCAGGCCGCCGATGCAGCGCACCACATTCATGCGTTCGTCGACCAGAAGGCCCTCAACGACGAAGGCCCACGGGTGATGGTGCGCGGCGAACGCCTGCACTTGTGGGACAACGACGGTCGGCGCTACCTCGACGGCATGTCCGGGCTGTGGTGCACCAACCTCGGCTACGGGCGCAAGGACTTGAACGCGGCGGCGAGCCGGCAACTGGAGCAGTTGCCGTACTACAACATGTTTTTCCACACCACCCACCCGCAGGTGATCGAGCTCTCCGAGCTGCTGTTCAGCCTGTTGCCGGGGCACTACAGCCACGCGATCTACACCAACTCCGGCTCCGAGGCCAACGAGGTGCTGATCCGTACCGTGCGCCGTTACTGGCAGGTGCTGGGCAAGCCCGAGAAGAAAATCATGATCGGCCGCTGGAACGGCTATCACGGTTCGACCCTGGCCGCGACGGCCCTCGGCGGCATGAAGTTCATGCATGAAATGGGCGGGATGATTCCCGACATCGCGCACATCGACGAGCCGTACTTCTTCGCTCACGAAGGCAACCTGACGCCAGCTGAATTTGGCTTGCGAGCCGCGCAGCAACTGGAAGCGAAGATCCTCGAACTGGGCGCCGACAAGGTCGCCGGCTTCATCGCCGAACCGTTCCAGGGCGCAGGCGGGATGATCTTCCCGCCGGAAAGCTACTGGCCGGAAATCCAGCGCATCTGCCGCAAGTACGACGTGCTGTTGTGCGCCGATGAAGTGATCGGCGGCTTCGGTCGCACCGGCGAATGGTTCGCCCACGAATACTTCGGTTTCGAGCCGGACACCCTGTCCATCGCCAAGGGTCTGACCTCCGGTTACATCCCGATGGGTGGCCTGATCCTGTCGAAGAAAATGGCTGACGTGCTGGTGGAGCAGGGCGGTGTGTTCGCTCACGGTCTGACCTATTCCGGACACCCGGTGGCGGCGGCGGTGGCGATTGCCAACCTCAAGGCCCTGCGTGATGAAGGCGTGGTGACGCGGGTCAAAGATGACATCGGGCCGTACCTGCAACAGTGCCTGCGCGAGGTGTTCGGCAATCACCCGCTGGTGGGGGATATCCAGGGCACGGGCATGGTCGCGGCGTTACAGCTGGCCGAGGACAAGGCCACCCGCAAGCGCTTTGCCAATGAGAACGACATGGCCTGGCGTTGCCGCACGATCGGTTTTGAAGAGGGGGTGATCATTCGCTCGACCCTTGGGCGGATGATCATGGCGCCGGCGCTGATTGCCAGCCGTGAAGAGATTGACGAGCTGGTGGGCAAGACCCTGAAAGCGGTTGATCGTACGGCGCAGGAATACGGCCGGCTCTGAGATATTCGTAAAGCTCAAGGGCCCCTTCGCGGGCAAGCCCGCTCCCACAGTTATTGGGGTGGATCACAATTTTGTGAACGTCCGATAAACCTGTGGGAGCGGGCTTGCCCGCGATTGCGTCAGCCGATTCAACATCGCTTTAGCTGTCTTGCACCCCCTCCGTGCACCTCCGCCTGCAGAGCCCTTTCGCGGTGCGCACTACCCAGTTTTTTCATCGTTCGCGTCTAACTATTTCCTCGTTTTCCTGACGCCGGGCCTGGGTCAACATCGATTTCGCCAGCCAAGGCATTGCCCGCCAGAGTCCGACAGAGACCGCAGCGTGCAATCGCGAGACCCCGGCTGGCCGTACTGCCCATGACAACTAAATCAACAGCGTTGGGAGTGCTCCATGAACAAGTCCTTGTTTACCCGTCTTGCTTGTCCTCTGGCGATTTCCGCCCTTTCAGTAACCGCCGCCCAGGCCGGCACCTTGTCGATCGGCCACACCACGTGGGTCGGTTACGGCACCCTGTATCTGGCCCAGGATCTGGGCTACTTCAAGGAAAACGGCCTGACCGTCGAATTGCCGGTGGTCGAGGAAGCCTCGATGTACATGGCCGCCCAGGCATCCGGGCAATTGTCCGGCTCGGCCTCGACCATCGACGAAGTGCTCAAGTACCGCCCGCAGTTCTGCTTCAAGGCAGTGGCCGCGCTGGATGACAGCCATGGCGGCGACGGCGTGCTGGTCGGCAAAAACGTGAAGAGCCTGCAAGAACTCAAGGGCCAGGCCGTGGCCGTCAACGAAGGGTCGACCTCGCAGTTCTGGCTCTCGTACCTGCTGAAAAAGAACGGCATGCGCATGAGCGACATCACCGTGCAGAACATGACCGCCGACGATGCCGCCACCGCGTTCATCGCCGGTCGCGTGCCGGCCGCCGTGACCTGGGAGCCGCATCTGTCGATGGTGCGCGACAAGCAGCAAGGCAAGGTGCTGATCGACAGCAGCAGTACGCCGGGCGTGATCGTCGATGTGGTGGCGCTCAACTGCACGGTGATCGAGAAGCAGCCCGAGGACGTGAAGGCGCTGGTCGCCGGTCTCTACAAAGCCGTGCAGTACACCAAGGACCATCCACAGAAAGCCTACGAAATCATGGCCAAGGGCGTCGGCGGTTACCTGTCCGATCCGAAGGAACTGGCCGCTGCCGCGCAAGGCGTGCGCTTCTACGATCAGGCCATGAGCGAGAAGCTGCTGGGCAAACCGGGCGCACCGGGTGACAGCGAGCCGCTGATCAAACTGGCCAACGAAACCGCCAGCGAATTGCAGGGCAAGCCCTACAACGTCAGCAACGACGACCTGGTCGATAACCGTTTCGTCAGCCCGCTCTAGGAGACTGGTCATGTTCAAGCGCAATTCATGGCTGAGCCGCTGCATCACGCCGAAGACCGGATTGCCGGTGCCGGTGGTATGGAGCGCCAGCGGTCTGGCCTGGGTGTTGCTGGTCGGCCTGTGGGCCGGGTTGTCCTACGGCGGCATCGTGCCGGGGATGTTCCTGCCGACGCCCGGCGCAGTGGTCGAAGCCGCCCTGCGCCTGAGCCGTGACGGCACCCTCGGCCAGCATGTCTGGGCCAGTGTTGAAGTGGTGATGGTCGGTTTCATTGTGTCGTCGCTGGTGGCGGTGCCGCTGGGCTTGCTGATGGGCAGCTTCCGCATCGTCCAGGCGTTCCTCGAACCGATGGTCAATTTCATCCGCTACCTACCGGTAACCTCCTTCGTGCCGCTGTTCATCCTGTGGATCGGCATCGGTCTGGAGCAGCGGGTCTCGGTGATCATTTTCGGCGTGTTCTTCCAGCAACTGGTGATGGTCGCGGACGTGTCCAAAGGCATCTCCAAGGACTTGATCAACGCCTCCTACACCCTCGGCTCCAACCGGCGTGACGCGGTGCTGCATGTGATCGCCCCGGCATCGCTGCCCGGCGTGCTCGACACCCTGCGGGTGACCATGGGCTGGGCCTGGACCTACCTGGTGGTCGCCGAACTGGTCGCCGCTTCCAGTGGCCTCGGTTACTTGAGCCTCAAAGCCATGCGTGGTTTTCAGGTCGACGTGATTTTTCTCGCCATCGCGATCATCGGCCTGCTCGGCCTGGTCACCGATCAACTGTTCCGCTTCTTGCGTTTGAGGATTGCCGCATGGGCTCAGTAACCGCTGCCAACCGTCGTTTCATCGAGCCGGTCGCCGCACCGGCACACGCCGCGCCAAGGCTGCAGGTAGACAAGGTCAGCCTGCGTTACACCAAGCCCGGCGGCGGAACATTCACCGCGCTGGAAGAAGTGTCGTTCGAAGTGCCGGATCAACAATTCGCGGTACTGGTCGGGCCGTCGGGCTGCGGCAAGTCGAGCCTGCTGTACCTCACCGCCGGCCTGGCCGAGCCGACGTCCGGCGAGATCTACGTCGGCGGCCAGCAAGTGCAGGGCCCCGGCGCGGATCGCGGGATGGTGTTCCAGAGCTACACGCTGTTCCCGTGGCTGACGGTGCGGCAGAACGTCGAGTTCGGCCTCAAACGCCGGGGCATGCCGGCGGCCAAGCGCAAGGAAATCGTCGATCACTACGTGCACGAAGTCGGCCTGTCAGGATTTGCCGACAACTACGCCAAGCAGTTGTCCGGCGGCATGATGCAGCGAGTGGCGATTGCCCGGGCCCTGGCCAACGATCCGCAGATCCTGCTGATGGACGAACCCTTCGGCGCCCTCGACAGCCAGACCCGCCTGCAAATGCAGCAGCTGTTGCTGCGGGTGTGGGGCAACAGCAAGAAAACCGTGCTGTTCGTCACCCACGACATCGACGAAGCGATCCTGCTCGGCGACCGGGTGTACGTAATGGGCGCGCGGCCGGGGCGGATCAAGCAGATTCTCGATGTGCCGATCGAACGCCCACGCACCCTGGACATGGTGATGGAACGCTCGTTCATCGACATGAAGCGGCAGATTTTCGGGCTGTTGCACGACGATCTTGAAGAGGCTCACTGAGATCAGTTGGGTGGCAGGAGGAACTTCGCAATCACCGGCAAATGATCGGAAATGCGCAAGGTATCGTCCTGACGCACCGTGGCTTCGACCCGTTTGATCTTCGGGCTGTAGAACAGGTAATCGACCGTGCGGTCCGGGCCGTTGAGGCCGGGGTCGTTGGGGTAATGGGTCAGCCACTTGGCGCGGTCGATGCCGCTGGCTTCATTGTTGGTCGGGATCATCGGGTACTTGTCCCACAACAGATGCAGCGCACTGTCCACGGAGTAGGGCGTGCGCTGTTCGACCGGCAGGCGCCGGTACTGGCCGAGCGGCAACAGGTTGAAGTCGCCCCCGATCAGCCACGGCGTGCCGTGGCTTTCGTGTTTGTCGAGCACCTTGGCCACCGCCGTCACTTGCGTCTGCAAGGTTTCGTCCGGCTGCATGGCGCGATCCAGATGCGTGTTGAACACCACCAGTTGTCCGCCATCGCTGAACGGCAGGGTGGTGGCGAGCAGGGCGTTTTTCGGTTGGAACTGGCGGCTGATGATATTCAGCGGTTGCACCGGCAATTGCAGGCGTTCGGCGTGTTCGATGCGGAAGCGGCTGAGGGTCGCGAGTTGCCGGCCGACGCTGCCGAAGATATGCGGATCAGGCACGAAGTCGGCCTTCCAGTCGAAGGCATGGGCGCTGCACGGGTAGAGGTCGGTGAGGCGTTCCTGCAGCAGCTTGAGCTGGTTCTGATAGTCGCTGGCCTTGGCGCCGTCATCCAGTTCCTGGATCAGCACCACATCGGGCTGCTCGTCGCGGATCACCCGGGCCACTTCGTCGAGGCTGAAGGCCATGTCTTCCGGAGTCGGGGCTTCGTCGTCGCCTTGCGCCAGGTCATTCCAGAACACGTAACGCTTGCCGGCCAGATATTGCACGTTCCAGGTCATGACCTTCAGCGCCTGGCCGGGCACCAGCGTCGGCGGTTGGCCGGTGCAACTGACCGGCAACGTCTCCCGGGCGTCGGGACGCCAGGTCAGGCTGAAAATCATCACGCCGATCAGGGCGACGGTCAGCAGAACAGTAAGCAGGATGTAGCGCAGTAGACGGGTCATGGCTCGGCTTATAGCGATACGGAAGTGGTCCCGAGCATATACGAGACCCCCGCATCACCCAAGCGCAGAGCGGTCAGACTATTCCGTCACGTTTGTCGGGCAATTCGCTGATCAACATGAACAGGCGGAACAGCACCACGCTGGTGAACAGCTGCAAGAAGCTGTGGCCACTGTCGATCAATATGGCGATCAACGGATTCTGCGGATCGGGGTAGACCTGCAGGGTCAGGCCCTTGAGCAGCCACAACGGCCCCATCACACAGAGGATGCACACCAGAATCCGCAGGAAATGCCCACGGCTCAGGCGCAGGCTTTCCTTCATCGCCTGCAACGGGCCGTAGCCGCGCAGCACCAGCAGGTATTCACCGAAGGCCAGGGTGACCATCAGCCACAGGCCTGGCAGGAAATACAGGGACAGACCGAGCAGAATCAGCAAGGTGTTCAGCGCAGTGAGCACGGCAAAGCGTGGCCACAGGCGCGCCGCCATCGTCAGCAAGTCGAGGGTTTGCGGGGATTCGCCACGGGTGCGGGCGTCGAGAAACAGGATCAGCGCGGCGGTGTAAAGCGGATAAACCAGCAGGCCGACGATCACGCTGATGGCCGAGTAGCCGTCCGGGTCGCTTGTGTGATCGACCACCTGTTGCAACGCGGCTTCGAAGATCACCAGCGGCAGGCACAGCTGGACGATCCGCGCCAGATTGCGTTTAAAGAAATACAGCGAGTCACGCAGCACATCGAAGGCATTCATCAGTCGGTATCGCAGGTCAAAAACAGTGGCTCACTTTAACCGATGATGTGCTGCCGGGCGCAAACGTAAACGTTCGGTAAAGACCATTGAAACATTCTGTCACTGCCTCCATTACGTAGGTGCGCCTCATCCACTGTGGAGGAGGGCAACGTTATCCCCGGCAATCTACGAGGTCGCCATGAACAGCGAAGAGCAAACCCTGATCGATGGACTGTTTTCCCGGCTGCAACAGGCCGAAACGGAGGCAGCCCCGCGTGACGCCCTGGCTGAAGCGCGGATCAAGGAACACCTGACGCGCCAGCCGGCCGCAGGCTATTTCATGACCCAGGCGATTCTGGTGCAGGAGGCCGCGATCAAGAGCCTCGACGAACAGAACAAACAACTGACTCAACAGGTCCAGCAACTGCAGGCCGAACTGCAATCGGCCAAGGCGCAAAGCGCAGCCCCGGCGTCGAGTGGCGGCGGTTTCCTGTCGAGCATCTTCGGTGGCAGCAGCCCGCGCCCGGCCCCGGCCCAGAGCGCACCGGCGTCCACCGGCGGCTGGCGTGAACCGGCTCCGCAGCCGAACTTCGGTGCTCCCGCGCCACAACAGAACTTCGGCGCACCACCTCCCGGTTATGGCCAGCAACCAGCAGCCCCGGCGGCGGGCAGCAGCTTCCTCGGCGGCGCCCTGAAAACCGCTGCCGGTGTGGCGGGTGGCGTGATGCTGGCACAAGGCATCAGCAGCCTGTTCCACCAAAACCAGCAGCCGCAGGAAATCGTTGAGGTGATCAAGGAAGAGCCGGCCCAGGTCAATGATCAGGGCAACAACGGTTGGGGCGATGACCAGCGCATGGCCAACAACGATTCCTGGGGCAACAACCAGGGTGGCTTCAGCGACACCGACTACAGTGATGACAACTCATCGTTCTTCGATGACGACGACTCCTTCGTCTGATCCGTCTTCCAGGGCGTGACATGACCTGTGGGAGCGAGCTTGCTCGCGATGGCGGTGCATCAGTCGCCGCAGATGTTGTCTGGGCGAACGCTATCGCGAGCAGGCTCGCTCCCACATCGATAACGCCTTTCACCATTCGTCAGGCATAACCTGGCGCTACCGGCCGATTATTCGCGGAACCTTCCTTCGGGCTGGCATACTGGGCGCCTTTTTCGGGCCTGGTGCCTGATCCGGCTCATGCGCGTCAGCGCTCACAGGAACTCCGGTGAAAAAAATCGCAGTGTTCGCCGATGTGCAGAACCTCTACTACACCGTCCGCCAGGCCTACGGTTGCCACTTCAACTACGCGGCGCTGTGGGCGGATGTCAGCCAGCACGGGCAGATTGTCGAGGCCTACGCCTATGCGATCGACCGGGGCGACAGCAAACAGCAGCAGTTCCAGCAGATCCTGCGCAACCTCGGTTTCACCGTGAAACTCAAACCCTACATCCAGCGCAGCGACGGCTCGGCCAAGGGCGACTGGGACGTGGGCATCACCCTCGACATCATGGACGCCGCCGACCACGTCGACGAAATCGTCCTGGCCTCCGGTGATGGCGACTTTGACATGCTGCTCGAACGCATCATCAACAAACACGGCGTGCAAGCAGTGGCCTACGGCGTTCCCGGCCTGACCGCCAACTCGCTGATCCGCGCCGCCAGCCGTTACGTGCCGATCGAAGGCGCACTGCTGTTGAAAAACTGAGCACAAGCTCAAGCATTGATTTGAACGGAGTTGAACCCGGTTTGGAACGCATTGCAGTCATTGACTTTGAAACCACCGGCATCTCGCCGAGCAGCAGTTGCCGGGCCACGGAAATCGCCGTGGTCATGCTGGAAAACGGCCGCATCGTCGAGCGTTACCAGAGCCTGATGAACGCCGGCGTCCGCGTCCCGGCCTTCATCGAACAACTCACCGGCATCAGCAACGCCATGCTGCGCACCGCGCCCTCGGCCGAACAGGTGATGAACGAAGTCAACGAATTCGTCGGCTGCACACCGCTGCTGGCGCACAACGCCGCGTTCGACCAGAAGTTCTGGGACTTCGAACTGGGCCGGATCAAACGCACCCGCCTGCAGAACTTCGCCTGCTCGCTGCTGCTGGCCCGTCGCCTGATGCCGGCGGCACCGAATCACAAGCTCGGCACGCTCACCTCGTTTGCTCAACTGCCGCATACCGGCCAGGCCCACCGGGCGATGGCGGATGCTGAGATGGCGGCCAACCTGCTGGCGCATCTGGCGGATGAGTTGCGGCACAAGCATGGGGTGCGGGAGCTATCGCATGACTTGCTTTGCAAATTGCAGAAAGTCCCGGCCGCTAAAGTGGGCGAGCACCTGCAACGCTATCGCTGATTCTCAGGCAAGCCCGCTCCCACAGGGATCACTATCGCCTCAGGGTTTGCCGTTGCCCTCGATATGCCCCAACGGCACCCGTTTCTCTATCGCACTCGACAACACGATCGACGTCTTGCTGAACCCGAATTTCGCCACCTGGTTGATCAAGTCCTCCAGCTCCGGCATCGAACCCACCGCGGCCTTCATGATCACGCACGGATCGCCCGTCACTCGAAAGCACTCGGTCAGTTGCGGAATTTTTACCAGTTCGTCGTAGACCTTTTGACTGCCGTTCTGGTGGAGGCGCAATTCGATCACGCACTGGATCGGCAAGCCGATTTTCGACAGGTCAATGTTCGCCTGATACCCGGTGATGACTCCGGCCGCCTCAAGTTTGGCCACGCGCTCGGCGACGGCGGGGGCGGAGAGGTTCACTTTGCGGGCGAGGTCGGCGTAGGACGCGCGACCGTTTTCGAGCAGGGCGCCGAGCAGCATGCGGTCGTATTTGTCCAAGGTCGGACTCCTGAAAATGCCAGACTTTCGAAATCGCGGTTTTGGCCGTCGATCTCCGTGCTTTCAAAAGTGTACCGGCGCTATAAACAGGTTTTGTAACTTATTTTTAGCGGTTGGCCTTTCTAGAATAACCAATCCCCTGTGTCTGACTTTCGAGTTGCCCATGTCTGCCTTGCGCCGTTTTTCCTTGCCCTTGATCGCTGCGTTTTTTGCGTTGTACGTGATTTGGGGATCGACCTATCTGGTGATCCGCATCGGCGTCGAATACTGGCCGCCGCTGATGCTAGGCGGCGTGCGCTTCGTGATTGCCGGCAGCCTGATGTACGCGTTCCTGCGCTGGCGCGGGGCACCGGCGCCGACCTGGGCGCAGTGGAAAGCGGCGGGGATCATCGGGATTCTGTTGCTCAGTTTCGGTAACGGCGCGGTGACCCTGGCCGAGCACAGCGGTGTGGCGTCGGGTGTTGCTGCGCTGGCGGTGGCGACGGTGCCGCTGTTTACTTTGCTCTGCGGTTATTTCTGGGGGGCGCGTAATACGCGCCTGGAATGGGCCGGGGTGGCGATGGGGATTATCGGCATCGCGATGCTCAACATGGGCTCCAACCTGCAATCGAGCCCGCTGGGTGCAGCGCTGCTGATTTTCGCGGCAGCGAGCTGGGCGTTCGGTTCGGTGTGGAGCAAACACTTGCCGCTGCCTCAGGGCGCGATGGCCAGTGCCGTGGAAATGCTGGTGGGCGGCGTGGTGCTGTTGATCGGCAGCGCGGCGAGCGGTGAACACCTGCAAGCCATGCCGCCACTGGAAGGCTGGCTGGCGCTGGCGTACCTGATCTTCTTCGGTTCGATCATCGCTTTCAACGCCTACATGTATCTGTTGAAAAACGTTCGCCCGGCGGCGGCCACCAGTTACGCCTATGTGAACCCGGCGGTGGCGGTGTTGCTGGGGATCGTGTTTGTCGGCGAGACCATCGGTATCGAAGAGGCGCTGGCGATGCTGGTGATCATCGGCGCGGTGGTGTTGATCGGTCTGCCACAGTGGCGGCGCCCTCGGCAGCCGCCGGTGGTCAGCGAGCCTGCCGCCGCAACGACGGCCATTCCGACGGAGCAGCGTGCGAATTAGGGTAAACTGCGCGCCATCGCACACGTGCACTGATTTTTTCCTACGGTACTCCCATGACTTTCGCCACCCTTGGCCTGATCGAACCCTTGCTGCGCTCCCTCGAGAAGCTCGGCTACCAGACCCCGACGCCGGTGCAGGCGCAAGCCATTCCGGCTGTGCTGGCCGGTCGCGACCTGATGGCTGCGGCCCAGACCGGCACCGGCAAGACCGCCGGTTTTGCCTTGCCGCTGCTGCAACTGCTGGCGATGGAAGGGCCGAAAGTTACCGCCAACTCCGTGCGCGCGCTGATTCTGGTGCCGACTCGCGAGCTGGCCGAACAAGTCCACGAAGCCGTGCGCCAGTACGCCGAAAACCTGCCATTACGCACTTACGCGGTGTACGGCGGCGTCAGCATCAATCCGCAAATGATGAAGCTGCGCGGCGGTGTCGATCTGCTGGTCGCGACCCCGGGCCGTCTGCTCGACCTGTTCCGCCAGAACGCGCTGAAGTTCAACCAGTTGCAAACCCTGGTGCTGGACGAAGCCGACCGCATGCTCGACCTGGGCTTTTCCGAAGAGCTGGCGAACATTTACCGCGCGCTGCCGAAGAAACGTCAGACGCTGCTGTTCTCCGCAACCTTTTCCGATGACATCCGCCTGCTGGCCGGGCAGATGCTCAACGACCCGCAGAGCATCGAAGTCAGCCCGCGCAATGTGGCCGCCAACACCGTCAAGCAGTGGGTGGTGACGGTGGACAAGAAGCGCAAGCCGGAACTGTTCGTGCACCTGATGCGCAAGAACAAGTGGAAGCAGGTGCTGGTGTTCGCCAAGACCCGTAATGGTGTGGATGCGCTGGTCGAGAAACTTCAGGGGCTGGGCGTGAATGCCGACGGCATCCACGGCGACAAGCCGCAAGCGACCCGGCAGCGCGCCCTGGACCGTTTCAAACTGAGCGAAGTGCAGATTCTGGTGGCCACCGATGTCGCGGCCCGTGGTCTGGATATCGAAGACCTGCCATTGGTGGTCAACTTTGATCTGCCGATCGTCGCCGAGGATTACATTCACCGTATCGGCCGGACTGGCCGCGCGGGTTCGACCGGTCAGGCGATTTCGCTGGTGTGCGCCGATGAAGTGAACATGTTGTCGGCGATTGAAATGCTGACCCGCAGCACCTTGAAGCGCGAGATCGAACCGGACTTCGTGCCGGAGCACCGCGTGCCGGATACCGATGCCAGTGGTCAGGTGATCAAAAAGCCGAAAAAACCGAAGAAGCCGAAAGTTTCCGGCGGCGGCGGTGGCAAGCGCAATCTGGGCAAGTGGGTGGACAGCGGGGATACCCCGGCGCCGGAAGTGGCGATCAAGCCTGTGCGCAAGGTGCCGGTGTTCAATACCGGGCCGCGCAAGCGTAAGCCTTAAGCCAGATCGGATCGTTCCCGCGCAATGCGGGAACGATCAGTTGCGCTGTTTCAACCAGTCCAGCATGCCAATTCCGGCTGCCCGGCCACTGGCAAAACACGCCGTCAGTAGATACCCCCCAGTCGGCGCCTCCCAATCCAGCATTTCCCCCGCACAGAACACCCCCGGCAACGCCTTGAGCATCATCCGCTCATCCATCGCCTCGAACGTCACCCCACCGGCACTGCTGATCGCTTCATCCAGCGGACGGGTTTTCACCAGCGTCAGCGGCAAAGCCTTGATCGCCCGGGCCAGCAATGCCGGATCAGCAAACGTCGCAGCATCAGTGAGCTCACGCAACAGCGCCGCTTTCACCCCATCAATCCCGACCTGACTGTGCAGATGCTTGGCCATCGAGCGTGAACCCCGAGGTTTGCTCAATGCCGCCTGCAATTTATCCACAGGTCGGCCGGGCAGCAGGTCGATGTGAACAGTCGCTACACCGTGCACATTGATCGCCTCGCGAATCGGCGCTGAAAGCGCATAAATCAGACTGCCCTCGATCCCGGTCGCGGTAATCACGCATTCGCCCAGACGCGGAACATCGTCGTTCAAACCGATGGCGATATTTTTCAGCGGTGCGCCGGCGAATTTGCTGACCATTACTTCGCTCCAGGCCTGCACCTCGAAGCCGCAATTGCTAGGCTGCAACGGCGCCAGTCCTACACCGCGTTGCTCCAGCGGCAACATCCACGCACCGTCGGAACCCAGCCGCGACCAGCTGCCGCCGCCGAGGGCCAGCAGGGTGGCTTCGGGGTTCAGGGTTTTCTCGCCTTCCGGGCTGTCGATGCGCAGCGCGCCGTTTTCATCCCAGCCGAGCCAGCGGTGGCGGGTGTGGATAACCACGCCGCTGTCCCGCAAGCGCTTGAGCCAGGCGCGCAGCAATGGCGCAGCTTTCATGTCGGTGGGGAACACCCGGCCGGAGCTGCCGATGAAGGTCTCGATGCCCAGTTCGTGAATCCAGCGGCACAGTGCGTCGGCGTCGAATGCGCGCAGCAGCGGGGCGATGTTCGGGGCGCGTTCGGCGTAGCGCGAGAGGAAGGCCGGCCAGGCTTCGGAATGGGTGATGTTCATGCCGCCAACCCCGGCCAGCAGGAACTTGCGGCCCACCGAGGGCATGCCGTCGTACAGATCGACGCGAACTCCGGCCTGGCTCAGCACTTCGGCGGCCATCAGGCCGGCGGGGCCACCGCCGATGATGGCGACGTGAGCGGGAGAGGTGGCGTGAATCTGGGTCATGGCGTGCGCTGCGGTCTGACGAAATATGGCGCGCATTCTAACAGCGCAAATCCCTTGTGGGAGCGAGCCTGCTCGCGATGCGGCGGATCAGTCGCCATCGATTCCGGATGAGAAGGCCTCATCGCGAGCAGGCTCGCTCCCACAGAGGCTTGTGGTGGCTCAAATCGCTGATCAAAAAACAACCAGTGCGCTGCAAGCCGTGTTCAGCGTGGGCTGTAGTCCCTTTCGCTCAGGTTATCCACAGGCCGTTCCACAGCCATTGTGGGTAACGCAGCACAACTCAATGACAACCGGATGACTGCCAGACGCGCTGCGCACTGTGATGCAGGATGCCGTGACGGCGGGCGAGGGCCTGGCGATCCTTGCTGTAGCCACCGCCGATCACGCCGACCACCGGGATATCGCGGCCCAGGCAATGGCGCATGACGCTTTCATCGCGGGCGGCAACGCCTTCGTCGGTCAGTTGCAGATAACCGAGGGCGTCGTCCTTGTGCACATCGACGCCGGCGTCGTACAGCACCAGATCCGGCTGATACAGCGGCAGCAAATAGTTGAGCGCATCGTCGACGACTTTCAGGTAATCGGCATCGCCCATGCCGTTGGGCAGCGGAATGTCCCAGTCGCTTTCGGCCTTGCGTGCAGGAAAGTTCTTTTCGCAGTGCAGGGAAACGGTGATCGCTTCCGGGGTGTTGTGCAGAATCCGTGCAGTGCCGTCACCCTGATGCACGTCGCAATCGAAGATCAGCACCCGGTTCACCCGGCCGCTTTGCAGCAGGTAGTGACTGATGATCGCCAGGTCATTGAAGATGCAGAACCCGGCAGGATAGTCGTAATGCGCGTGATGAGTGCCACCGGCCAGGTGGCAGGCCAGGCCATGCTCCAGCGCTTTCTCTGCCGCTAGAATCGAACCGCCGACCGCCCGCACCGTGCGCCGGGCCAGCGCTTCGTTCCACGGCAGACCGAGGCGCCGCTGGTCTTCGCGGGACAGCTCGCCGCTCATGTAGCGTTCGATGTAGTTGCGGTCATGGGCCAGGGCGAGGATGTCGGCAGGGCACAGTTCAGGGCGCAGCAGGTCTTCATCGCGGGTCAGACCGCTGTCCACCAAGTGATCGCGCAGCAGACGGAACTTGTCCATGGGAAAGCGGTGATCCGCCGGAAACTCGGGGCTGTAGTCTTCGTGGTAGATCAACGGCAATGGCATGGCGGACTATTCATAAAGGCTGTAGGAAAGAGTGCAAAGCCTACCAGCGATGTAGACTGGCGGCATGGAAACGGAGGGGCACGATGGAGCCGATACTGCAGCTGGAAAGCGCGCGACTGCTGATGCGTCAGTGGCAGGACGCGGATTTGCCGGCATTTGCGGCGATGTGCGCCGATCCGCAGGTGATGCGCTATTTTCCCGGGCTGTTGAGCCGGCTGGAAAGTGCCGCAATGATCGGCCGTGTGCGCGGCCATTTTGCCGAACACGGCTTCGGCCTGTGGGCGCTGGAGCGCAAGGACACTGGCGAATTCATCGGTTTTACCGGGCTCGGCGTGGTCGGTTTCGAGGCGCCGTTCACCCCGGCGGTGGAAATCGGCTGGCGTCTGGCGAAGGAACACTGGGGCCTGGGTTATGCCAGCGAGGCGGCGTGGACTGCGCTGCGTTGCGGCTTTGATCGGTTGGCCTTGAAAGAGATCGTGTCCTTCACCGCGCAGAGCAATCTGCCGTCGGAAAAAGTCATGCAGGCCATCGGCATGCATCACGACCCGGCCCATGATTTCGATCACCCGAAACTGGCTGTCGATCACCCGTTGCGTCGACATCTGTTGTACCGAATCACCAGGGAGCAATGGCTGCAGACCCTGCATGGCTAAGCCGACACGGACGTTTACAATGGCGCGATCATGGCTCGCGCCAGAACCTGAATTGGCCGCCGCAGCCAAGACTGCGCGGCATAGCGTTGTGTGAGGAGAGTCTGAATGAGCCAAGTGTTGGAAGATCTGGTGGATCTGCTGACCCTCGAACCGATCGAGGAAAACCTGTTCCGTGGGCGCAGTCAGGATCTGGGCTTTCGCCAGTTGTTCGGCGGCCAGGTACTCGGCCAGTCGCTGTCGGCGGCCAGTCAGACGGTTGAAGAGACGCGTCATGTGCATTCGATGCACGGTTATTTCCTGCGTCCGGGCGATGCCAAGTTGCCGGTGGTCTACTCGGTTGACCGCGTGCGTGACGGCGGCAGCTTCAGCACCCGCCGCGTGACCGCGATCCAGAAGGGCCACCCGATTTTCACCTGCAGCGCTTCGTTCCAGTACGACGAAGAAGGCTTCGAACACCAGAGCCAGATGCCGCAAGTGGTCGGCCCGGAAAACCTGCCGTCGGAACTGGAACTGACCCAGCAACGCGCGCACCTGATCCCGGAACACATGCGCGAAAAACTGCTGTGCCCGAAACCGATCGAAGTGCGCCCGGTCACTGAAAAAGACCCGTACAACCCGCAACCGGCGGATCCGATCAAGTACGTCTGGTTCCGTGCCGACGGTGCGTTGGCCGACATCCCGGCGCTGCACAAATATTTGCTGGCCTACGCCTCGGACTTCGGTCTGCTGACCACGTCGATGCTGCCCCACGGCAAATCGGTCTGGCAGAAAGACATGCAAGTCGCCAGCCTCGACCACGCCTTGTGGTTCCACAATGATTTGCGCGCCGATGACTGGTTGCTCTACGCCATGGACAGTCCGTGGGCCGGCAACTCTCGCGGATTCTCCCGTGGCAGCGTGTTCAACCGCGCCGGGCAGCTGGTGGCGTCGGTGACTCAGGAAGGCCTGATCCGTCATCGCAAGGACTGGGCATGAGTCTGGCGGACGTGCGGCACTGGGTGTTCGACATGGACGGCACCCTGACCGTCGCCGTGCATGATTTCGCGGCAATTCGCGTGGCGCTGGCGATCCCGCCGGAGGACGACATCCTCACCCACCTCGCGGCGTTGCCCCCCGAAGAAGCGGCGGCGAAACACGCTTGGCTGCTGGAGCATGAGCGGGATCTGGCGCTCGGCTCGACCCCGGCAGTCGGCGCGGTGGAGTTGGTGCGCGATCTTCACGCGCGGGGTTATCGGCTCGGCATCCTGACCCGCAATGCGCGGGAGCTGGCCCATGTGACGCTGGAAGCCATCGGTCTGGCGGACTGCTTTGCGGTGGAGGATGTGCTGGGGCGCGATGAAGCGCCGCCGAAACCGCATCCGGGTGGCCTGCTGAAACTGGCGGAAGCTTGGCAGGTGCCGGCGAGCGAGATGGTGATGGTCGGCGATTACCGATTTGATCTTGATTGCGGCCGGGCCGCGGGGGCGCACACGGTGCTGGTGAACCTGCCGGACAATCCCTGGCCGGAGCTGACCGACTGGCATGCGAAGGATTGTGTGGAGTTGCGACGGATGTTGTTCGCTTGAAAAAAAACGGGGGCTTTGGCCCCCGTTTTTTATTGGTCGAAGATTGCTTTCTGACCTTCCGGCGAGGTCAGCATGCCGTCGCCGTTATGCCCGACGCCGGGCACTTCCACCAGTCGCTGATTCGCCCCTTCAGGGTGGCGGCGCAGCAAGTAACCGAAAAACAGCTTTCCGCGTTCCAGTCGATAAGCTCCTTGGGCCTCGGCAGCACAGCTCTTGTCCAGCGCCGGGTGTTGCGGGTCGGTGTCCTGCTGCCCCAGCAGATAAATCACCTCGCGTTTGACGTAACGGCCTTCAAGCTGCGCGGGCGTTTGCCCACCGGAGTAGATCGGTGGATCCACCAGACCGTACTTCCAGCGGTTGAAACCCGGGCACTGCGCGTGATCGAACGCTACGGGTCGTTGTTCATTGAAGTAGGCGTAGGACGACGGGTTGGCCACCACATACCGCAAGCGAATGCCTTCAGCCTTGAGCGCCGGTTGTTCGCGGGCGAGCAGGGCATAGCGCTGCACCACCTGACCGCCGCCGGAGTGGCCGAAGATCACGATCTGCTTCACGTCCGGAAACTGCTTGCGATCACTCAGCCGACCAATGATTTCGTCGAGGGCGGCATAGGAACTGAGCGCGTTCGGCCCTGTGGATAACCCGCCGCCCATCCACTCATTGCCTTTCCAGCGCAGGACGCTGGCGGGCAACGAGTAGAGAGCGACATCGCTTTCGTTGAGAAATTGTGGAGCGATCACCAGGGTGTTGGCAGTTTGCCCGGCCAGTTCGGCGGCGCTCTCGCCACTCTTGCGATAGGTCTCGGCGTTGCGCAACTTGCCATGAATGACGATCAGCACCCGCTCGATTTTCGCCGGCGCCGGGCCGATGCCCACCGCCATTTCGCCAGCCTGCAGTTGCAGGCGTCCGGGGCTGATCGCGTCGACGCCGGCCGCTTGTGCGGTGCCACCGATGAACAGTAAAGCCAACAGCCATTTATGCATTTACAGGTTTTTCGCCGCAAAGGTATCGCACTGGCCGACCTGGCCCTGGGCGAATCCGGTTTTGAACCAGCGCACCCTTTGCGCCGACGTACCGTGGGTGAACGAGTCCGGCACCACGCGGCCCTGACCCTGTTGTTGCAGGCGATCATCACCGATGGCGTTCGCCGCGTTCAAGGCTTCTTCGATATCGCCCGGCTCCAGCCAGTTCAGGCGTTTCTGCGCATGGTAGGCCCAGACGCCGGCCAGGCAGTCGGCCTGCAGTTCCTGACGCACCAGCAGACCGCCATCACCTTGCATCTGCCGACCTTGCTGGCGGGCAGCCTGAATTTTCGCCGAGACGCCGAGAAGCGTCTGCACATGGTGTCCGACTTCGTGAGCGATCACGTAGGCCTGGGCGAAGTCGCCGGCGGCCTTGAAGCGTTGGGCCATTTCCTGGAAGAACGCCATGTCCAGATAGACCTTCTGGTCCGCCGGGCAATAGAACGGGCCGGTGGCCGAGGTGGCCATGCCGCAGGCCGAGTTGACCCGGTTGCTGAACAGCACCAGGGTCGGGTCCTTATATTGGCGGCCGGCCTGCTGGAAGATCGCGCCCCAGGTGTCTTCGGTGTCGCCGAGGATCGAGCGCACGAATTCGGCCTGTTCATCGTTGGCCGGCGGTGCCTGACGGGTTTGCGAAGCAGGGGCCGATTGCTCGGTCATCTGCCCGGTGAGCTGGCCGAGGATCTGCAACGGATCCTGCCCGGTGATCCAGCCGATGCCGACGATCAGCAGAATCGCGCCGAGGCTCAGGCCCTTGCCGCCACCGAAGCGCATGCCCCCACCGCCCATGTCATCGCCACGGGCATCGACGACGTTGTCACTGCGTCGACCTTTTCTCCATAGCATGTGGGAATCCTCTGTCTGATCGTGGTGATGAGTGTTGCTGGTGTGTGAGTGTGGCGCCAGTCCGGTCGTCCGTCCATTCGTACACAGGCAAACAGGCCCGACCTCGGGGGACGAGGTCGGGCCTGTTATTGACGAGCATGAGCGCCGGGAATTCAATCCGTCGGCGGATTTCTTTCGCCGTGTCAGCGGTCGAAGGCGTCCCACACCGGCGCGAAGTCCGGGCTGACCTGACGCTCGCGTTTGGACAACGCGGCAATCAGTGCGCGGTCGTCATCGTCCAGTTCCACATTCAGTGAAGCGAGGTTGGCCAGTTGATTGGTCTTGCTGCTGGCCTTGGGAATCGCCGCGACATTGTCCTGATCCAGCAACCACTTCAACGCGACCTGAGTCGGCAGCACGCCGTGTTTTTCGGCGATCTGTTGAATCTGCGCAACCTCAGAGACCTTGTTGCGTGCCAGCGGCGTGTAGGCCGTCAGTGCCAGGTCGTGTTGGCGGGCGTAGTCGAGCAGGGCGTTTTGTCCGAGCAGGACGTGGTACTCGACCTGAATCGCTGACAGAGGAATGCCATGGTCCTCGACGACTTTGCGCAGCAACGGCAGCGGAAAATTCGCCACGCCGATGTTGCGAGCCAGACCTTGCTCCTTGAACGAGGCGAGGGTCTCGAGAGTGCGCGGCAAGTCCCAGTCGGTGGTCGGCCAATGGATCATGAACAAATCAACGTACTCGCTGCGCAAGGCCTTGAGGCTGCGATCCAGCGAGTGACGCATGGCATCCGGTTGCAACTGGTCCCACCAGACCTTGGTGGTGACGTGGATCTGCTCGCGGGGTGTCGGTGTATTCGCCAGTGCCTGTCCGACGGCGTCTTCGTTGTTGTAGGCCGCTGCCGTGTCGATGTGCCGGTAGCCGAGTTCCAGCGCTTGCTCCACGGCGCGGGTGCATTCGTCGCCGAGCATCGGCCAGGTGCCAAGGCCGAGTTTGGGCAGGTTCAGTCCGTGTTGGTTGACGATGTGCTGCATGGTCGGCGCTTCCTGCATTGATGGGTTTCAGAATGGGATTCCGAAAACTAAACAACGCCGGCCTGCATCAGCAACTCGTCAGCCGAGAAAGGGGGCGATTATCGAGCGCTCGGTTCCAGATTTCGCAATCAGTGATATGTATTTTAGAATCGGCAAAATTTCACTGGGATCGCACCATGGCCGGCAGTCAGATCGAACGGGTTTTCAGCGTGCTCGAAAGCCTCACCCACGAGCCGCGCGGACTGCCGCTGCAAACCCTCGCGGAACAAATCGACATTCCGAAAAGTGCGACCCACCGCTTGCTCGCCGAATTGTCCCGGCTGGGCTATGTGCGGCAGAACCCGGAAACCCTGCGTTATCACTTGTCGACCAAATTGGTGGCGATGGGTTTTCGTTATCTGTCGAGCAGCGGTGCCGATATCGTGCAGCCGGTACTTGATCGACTGGCGCAGGAAACCGGCGAACTGGTGCGGCTGGGCGTCACCGATGGCGAGCGCCAGACCTGGATTGCCAAGTCACAGGGCGCGCGCAGCGGACTACGTTACGACCCGGACATGGGGCGCGATGCGCCATTGTTCTACACCGCGTCCGGCCATGCGTGGCTGGCGAGCATGAGTGATGCCGAGGCCTTGTCGCTGGTTGAGCGTCAGGCTGCAGAAATACCGGCGGATATCGGGCCGAATGCACCGCGGACCAACATTGAATTGCTCGAGCATCTACGGGTTGCGCGGGAACAGGGTTACGCCTGTGTCGAAGAGAGTTCTGCGCTAGGCACATCGGCCATTGCTGCCGTGGTGCGGCATCCGGCGGATGGCCGGGTTATCGGCGTGTTGAGCATTGCCGGGCCGAGTGCGCGGCTGCCGGGGGCGAGGTTGCATGAGCTGGCGCCGCTGTTGTTGAAGTTTACCGAGGAGTTGTCGGCGGCGAGCCTCGCTTCGGAGTTGTTCGTCTAGCCGCGCAACGGCAGGCGGGATCGGGTTGTCTGTAAAGCTGTGCGTTGATCGCACAGAATTTGGCTTGAAGGGTGTGAGAATTTGGAACCGGGTTCTAAATTATCGCTGGAGGCTCTTTCCTCATTTTGATTTCCAGAGATCACCAATGACCGTCAGCACACCGCTTTCCGGCGTCAACCAGCCCTTCAAGGGGATCTTGCTGATTGTCGTGGCGACGTTCCTGTTCTCCAGTCACGATGCGCTGTCGAAATACCTCTCGGGTTTTTATCCGATTGTCATGGTGGTGTGGGCGCGGTATCTGGTGCACACGCTGTTGATGGCGGGGATTTTTCTGCCGCAGTCCGGGTTGCGCGTGCTGCGCACCAAGCGCCCGTTGTGGCAGTTGGCGCGGGCGTTGTGCCTGCTGGGCACCAGCCTGTTTTTCACTACGGCACTTTTGTACATCCCGCTGGCCGAAGCCACGTCGGTCAACTTTCTTGCGCCGGTGCTGGTGACGGCGCTGTCGGTGCCGTTGCTCAAGGAGCGAGTGACCCGGGGCCAGTGGATCGCGGTGATCTGCGGGTTTATCGGCGTGCTGATCATCGTTCATCCCGGTGGCGAATTGTTCACCCCGGCGATTCTGTTGCCGTTCTGTTCGGCGCTGTTTTTCTGCTTCTATCAGTTGCTGACCCGCAAGCTCAGCGAAGTCGACAGCCCGACCACCAGCAACTTTTTCGCCGGGTTGTGCAACACGCTGGTGATGAGTGCGCTGGTGCCGTTCTTCTGGCAGGTGCCGAGCCTCGGGCACGCTTTCTTGATGCTGGCGCTGGGCACGTGCGGGATGACAGCGCACCTGTTTCTGACCCAGGCGTTCCGGCATGCCGCGCCGGCATTGCTGGCGCCGTTCGGCTATTGCCAGATCGTGTTTGCGGGGCTGTTGGGCTGGCTGCTGTTTGCCCACACACCGACCCTGATGACGGTGATCGGGATCGCGGTGATCTGTTGCAGCGGGCTGGCGGCAGCGTGGCAGCAGAGCCGGCGCTGAAAGGAAAACCGGCCTGAAATCAGGCCGGTCGGTGCAGGATGGCTACTCAGTACTGAACGGCTACTCGGTAACGGTAGGAATCTTGCGCGGTGCCATGAAGTACATCCAGGTCAGCGCAATGAAGTACATCGCCGGGATCAGGGTGAACAGCACGGTGTAGTTGTTGTTCGTAACGGTGAGGATATGGCCGACGATCTGGGTCATGAACATCCCGCCGATCGCCGCGCACATGCCGCCGAAACCGAACACCGTGCTCATCATGTGCTTGGGCGTGTAGTCCATCACCAGACTCCAGATGTTGGCGGTCCAGGCCTGGTGCGCGCCGATGGCCAGGGAGATGGCGGCCACTGCGATCCACAGGTTGGCGGAACCGGCGGCCATGACCACGCCGATGATGCAGCAGGCGAACAGGAACATCGACAGCAGCCGCGCCTTGATCGAATTCATGCCGCGACCGATCAGGAACGAAGACAGAATCCCGCCGCCCACGCTGCCGAAGTCGGCGGTGACGTAGATGATGATCAGCGGAATGCCCATCTGGGTGACGTTGATGCCCAGGTTGTATTGCTGATTGAGAAACGGCGGCAGCCAGTACAGGTAGAACCAGAACACCGGCGCGGTCAGCGAGTAGGCGAGGGCGAAGGCCCAGGTGCCGCGCATGCGCAGGATCCGCGAGAACGGCACGCGGGCCTGTTCCGGTTCGACTTCTTTCTGGATGTAATCCAGCTCCGACTGTTTCACGCTCGGGTGATCTTCCGGGTTGAAGTACTTCAGACCCCAGAACAGCAACCAGATCCCGCCCAGTGCCGACATGCACAGGAACGCGGCCTGCCAGCCCCACACGTGAAGAATCAACGGCAGCAGCATCGGGGTGAACATCGCGCCGACGTTGGTGCCGGCGTTGAAGATGCCAGTGGCAACTGCTCGCTCGCCGGCCGGGAACCACAGGCGCGTGGTCTTCACGCAGGCCGGGTAGTTGGCCGCCTCGGTCAGACCGAGGATGAACCGGCAGACCATGAAGCCTACCGCCGAGGTCGCCAGGCCGTGGGCGCCGGTGGCCAGGCTCCAGAGCAGCACCGCGCAGAAGAACACGCGCTTGACGCCGACCCGGTCGATCAGCCGCCCTTGCAGCACGAAGCCGATGGCGTAGCCGACCTGAAACCAGAAGTTGATGTTGGCGTAGTCCATCGCCGTCCAGCTCATTTCCTTGGCGAGGATCGGCTGCATGACGCCGAGGGCGGCGCGGTCGATGTAGTTCAGGGTGGTGGCGAAAAACACCAGCGCCAGCATGCCCCAACGGGTCTTGCCGACGGCCATGGCGCCGCGGATCTTGTCGCCGATGCCACCCGTGGCAGTGCTCATGGCCGGGGCCATGCGGGAAGTCTGTGAAGGAATCATGTGTTCCACCCGTTTTTGGATTTGTTATTTGGTGTGCTTTCTTGTGCACGCTGCGACCGGTGGTTCAGATCCGGACCAAGGTGAAAGGGATGTTGGGCAGTGGGCGAAAAATCGTCAATTCGCCAAACCGGCATTGTGTTCGATAATCGCACGCAAAACTAACCGGGTAGTACAGTTTAAATTGCTCAAAGAAAAACCGGGACCAATAATTCGCTCACCTTATAAAAGCGGCGCAATCCCCGTAGCCGACGTCTCCACCGGGAGTTGAAACATGCAGCGATCCATTGCCACCGTTTCCTTGAGCGGAACCCTGCCGGAAAAGCTCGAAGCCATTGCCGCCGCCGGGTTCGACGGGGTGGAGATCTTCGAGAACGACCTTCTGTATTACGACGGCAGTCCCCGGGAAATCAGGCAGATGTGTGCCGACCTCGGAATTGCCATCACTCTGTTCCAGCCGTTTCGCGATTTTGAAGGCTGCCGCCGCGATCGGCTGGAGCGCAATCTGGAGCGGGCCGAGCGCAAGTTCGACCTGATGCAGGAACTGGGCACCGACCTGGTGCTGGTGTGCAGCAACGCTTCACCCGACTGTGTCGGCGACCAGCAAATCCTGATCGACGACCTGCGTCTGCTGGCCGAGCGCGCTGGTGCCCGAGGCTTGCGCATCGGTTATGAAGCGCTGGCCTGGGGCCGTCACGTCAATACTTATCAACAGGTCTGGGACATCGTCCGTCAGGCCGATCATCCGGCCCTCGGCGTGTTGCTGGACAGCTTCCACACCCTGTCGCTCAAGGGCGATCCACGGGCGATTGCCGAGATTCCCGGCGACAAGATTTTCTTCGTGCAGATGGCCGACGCGCCGATCCTGGCCATGGATGTGTTGGAGTGGAGCCGGCATTTCCGCTGCTTCCCGGGACAGGGCGAATTCGATTTGCCGGGCTTTCTCGCGCCGATCATTCAGAGTGGCTACACCGGGCCGCTGTCGCTGGAAATCTTCAACGACGGCTTCCGTGCCGCGCCGCCTCGGGCCAATGCCGCCGACGGTTTGCGTTCGCTGTTGTATCTGGAAGAGAAGACCCGCCAGCGTCTGGAGCAGGAAATCCGCCCTGTGGATAACCGCAAAATCCTCTTCGAGACGCCAAAGGCCAGCGAGTACAACGGCATCGAGTTTCTGGAGTTCGCCGTCGACGAAGCGCTCGGCGCCAAGCTGTCGAACTGGCTGGAGCGGCTGGGGTTCGTCAAGGCCGGGCAGCATCGTTCCAAGAGCGTCAGCCTGCTGCGGCAGGGCGATATCAACCTGATCCTCAACTCCGAGCCTTATTCGTTCGGCCACAGTTTCTTCGAGGCCCACGGCCCGTCGCTGTGCGCCACCGCCGTGCGGGTCAAGGACAGCGCCAGTGCGCTGGCGCGGGCCGTTGCCTATAAAGGTCAGCCGTATCGCGGACTGGTCGGCCCCAATGAACTGGAGCTGGCAGCGGTGCGTGCACCGGATGGCAGCCTGATTTATCTGGTGGATGAAGAGGCGGATGTCTACGGCACCGACTTCAATCTGCTGCCGGGCGCGGTGACAAGCGGCGGGCTCAAGCGCATCGATCACATGGCCATGGCGTTGCCGGCGGACAGCCTCGACAGTTGGGTGCTGTTCTACAAGAGCCTGCTGGATTTCGAGGCTGACGACGAAGTGGTGCTGCCCGATCCGTACGGGCTGGTGAAGAGTCGCGCGCTGCGCAGTCGCGACAGTTCGATCCGCTTGCCGCTTAACATTTCCGAGAACCGCAACACCGCGATCTCACACGCGCTGTCGAGTTATCGCGGCTCCGGGGTGCATCACATCGCCTTTGATTGCGATGACATCTTTGCTCAGGTCCGCCGGGCGAAAGAAGCGGGCGTGCCGCTGCTGGATATTCCGCTCAACTATTACGATGACCTCGCGGCGCGTTTCGATTTCGATGACGAGTTCCTCAGCGAACTGGCGTACTACAACGTGCTGTATGACCGCGATGCTCAGGGCGGCGAGTTGTTCCACGTCTACACCGAACCGTTCGAAGGGCGGTTCTTCTTCGAGATCATTCAACGCAAGAACGGTTACGCCGGTTATGGCGCGGCCAACGTCGCGGTGCGACTGGCGGCGATGGCCAAAGCACGCAGTGGCGCCGTTCGCCAGGCGAAGTTGTAGGAAATTCGTAAACGCGGGATTAAACACGGGCCGCGCGGCTTCCTTCACTGTGCCGCGCGGCCCATAATCGCCAGCCTGTGCAGTGATGGCCGTGAGCCCGCAATGACAATGACTTCAGAACTTTCCGCAGCCCCCGTTTCATCAGCGGTAGAGCCGCGCAAGAGTCGCAAGAACAACCCGGAAAAAACCCGCGAGAACATCCTGCAGGAAGCGATCGTCGAGTTCGTCCAGCAGGGCCTGTCCGGTGCCCGCGTCGATGCGATCGCCGAGCGTATCCACACCTCCAAGCGCATGATCTATTACTACTTCGGCAGCAAGGAGCAGTTGTACGTCGAGGTGCTGGAGAAACTCTACGGCGATATCCGCAGCACCGAAAACCGTCTGCACCTGGCCGAACTGCCTCCGGTAGAGGCGATCCGCCGTCTGGTGGAATTCACCTTTGATCACCACGACCGCAACGTCGATTTCGTGCGCATCGTCTGCATCGAAAACATCCACAATGCCGAGTACGTGAAGCGTTCCGATGCGATCAAGGCGATGAACAATACGATTCTTGATTCGCTGGGGGAGATCCTGGCGCGCGGTGCTGCTGAAGGCCTGTTCCGGGCCGGGCTCGATGCGCTGGATGTGCATCTGCTGATCAGTTCGTTCTGCTTCTATCGCGTGTCGAACCGCCACACCTTTGGTGAGATCTTTCAGATCGACCTGCCGGACGAGACCATCAAACAGCGTCATCGCGAGATGATTTGCGAGTCGGTGCTGCGCTACCTGCAGGCCTGACCGGCGTCGAGGGGGCGTCGCCCCCTCACGGTTTTATCCCTTCATGCTTTGAAAGTGCGCCAGCATTCGTTGCGCATCCGGCGCCACGCCGCTGAACAGTTCAAACGCCTTCACTGCCTGAAACACCGCCATGTTGCCACCATCCAGGGTTCGGCAACCCAGGGCGCGGGCGTTGCGCAGCAGTTCGGTTTCCAGCGGGAAATACACGATCTCCGCCACCCACAATTCCGGCCGCAGCAATGCTGCCGGCACGGGCATGCCCGGCAGTTTGGCCATGCCCATCGGCGTGGTGTTTACCAGCCCGTCAGCGTGGCTCAGTGTGCTGGCCAGATCGTGCCCGGCCGCGGCCCGACCAGTGCCGAAATGCTGGTTGAGGTTGTTGGCCAGGCTTTCGGCCCGTTCGAAATCCACATCAAAAATGCTCAGTTGCTGTACGCCTTCGCTCAGCAAGGCGTGGGCCACTGCCGCGCCTGCGCCACCGGCTCCCATCTGGACCACACGTTCGCGGGCAACATCGGGCAGGCCACGACGAAAACCTTCGGCGAAACCCAGGCAATCGGTGTTGTGGCCGATGCGTTTGCCGTCCTTCAGCACCACTGTGTTCACGGCGCCGATGCCCCGGGCTTCCGCAGACAATTCATCGAGCAGCGGAATGATGGCCTGCTTGCACGGGAAAGTGATGTTCAGTCCGGTGTAGTTCATTCGCTCGGCGGCGAGCAGCAGGTCGGGCAGGGCGTTGCTGTCCAGTTGCAGTTGATCGAGATCGATCAGTCGATACAGGTAACGCAGGCCCTGTTCGTCGCCTTCGTGTTCATGCAGTGCCGGAGTGCGGGAGGCCTGAATGCCGGCGCCGATCAGCCCGGCGAGTATCACGTTGTTGCGGTTCATGCGGTTCACCCCTTCAACCGCTGGCTGAAATGTTCCAGGGCCAGCCGATAGCCGTGGCTGCCGAAGCCGCACATCACGGCGGTGGCGATGGCCGAGACGAATGAGTGATGACGGAACGGCTCGCGGGCGTGGACGTTGGACAGGTGCACTTCGATCACCGGCAATTCGCTGGCGACCAAGGCGTCGCGGATCGCCACCGAGGTGTGCGTCCAGGCAGCCGGGTTGATCACGATCCCGGCGCAGCGCTGGCGGGCGCCGTGAATCCAGTCGAGCAATTCGCCTTCGTGGTTGGTCTGGCGAAACTCCACGGCAAGGCCGAATTCTTCGGCGGCGCGCCCGCACAGGGCAGAGATGTCAGCCAGGGTTTCGTGACCGTAGGTCGCCGGTTCACGGGTGCCGAGCAGGTTCAGGTTCGGGCCGTTGAGCACCAGAACGATAGGGGGCATGGGGGCAAACTCCACTTATTGTTTTTGGCTTGGGCCGAGGGTTTCGACCTGTGGAGTTAAATTGTACTAGCTGGTTACTTTAATCAATTGATCAACGGTCGCTGCGCCGTTTTGTGTTCGGTAATCGGACATTAATGCGGCAACTGCTCGACCAGAAAATCGATGAAGGCCCTGACGCGCAGCGGCATGTGGCGATTCTGCGGGTACAGCAGCGTGAACGGTCGCGAGCGCCCGCTGTAGGGTTTGAGTACTTCCACCAGCGAGCCGTCGGCCAGTTCTTTTTCGACGATGAAACGGTAAGTCTGGAACAACCCGGCGCCGTGTCTGGCCAGGGTCACGCCACCGAGCACGTCATCGGAACAGCAGAAACTGCCCTCGGCGAGGATTTCCCGTGGCGTGTCCTCGTCGTAAAACAGCCAGGTGATTCGCCGCCCGCTGCTGGGCAATTCGTACTGGATGCACTCGTGCTTTGCGAGGTCTTCGAGAGTCTGTGGCGTGCCGGCGCGCTTGAGGTAATCGGGGCTCGCGACCATCACCAGCGCCGCATCTTCCAGGTGTCGGGCGATCAGGCCGGAATCGTGAATTGCCCGTACGCGGATCGCCATGTCGTAACCCTCGCCGACGAAGTCGATGTTGCGATTGCTGATGTGCATCTCGACCTTCACTTGCGGAAAGCGCGCGCGAAAGGCCGGCAGCAGCGGCAGGATCCGGTGGTGGGCGTAGGTTGTAGGAATACTGATGCGCAGGGTGCCGGACGGTTCCTGCTGCTGGCCCATGACTTCCCGTTGCGCCTCCACCAGTTGCGCCAGCGCCTGACGGCATTCTTCGTAATAGCGCCGGCCGCTGTCGGTCAGTTTCACGCTGCGGGTAGTGCGCGCGAACAATCGCACGCCCAGGCGTTCCTCCATGCGCGAAACCGAGCGACTCACCGCCGCCGGCGTCACCGAAGCCGCCTGCGCCGCACCGGTGAAACTGCCGCACTCGGCCGCCAGACAAAACAACTCGATGCTGCCCAGCTGAAGGTCGTCGAAGTGTCGCTGCATGATTGATTACACCGGGGAATGAGTCTTCGTATGTAGCAAATGCGCGGACGATGCGAAAGAACTGCTTACCATTTCGCGCGGGGCTTTTGCGGCTGCCGCACTAGGCTCGAAAGGTAACGGCCACAGTGGGCGTTGGCGCCGGTGGTCGGATTTGCCAGGGAATGGCAAATGTTGAAACTTTTAAACCTAACGGATGGGTTAGCATGAAAGTATGCAGTTACAAAGGGCTGTCTGTGGTGATCATGTTGCGTGATGAACATTGTCCGCCCCACGCACATGTGGATGCAGGCGCCTGGAGCGCGCGCTTCAAATTCAGTTTCTGGCACAACGGCGTTGAACTGTGGGATGTGGTGCCACTGTCGCATCGACCACCGGTTGCCTTGCTTGAAGGGCTGCGCCAGTCGTTGCGTGAAACCGATCATCTGCGGCGGGCCCGCTGGATCTGGTGGACCCGCTTGCGAACGGCCTGTCTCGACAATCAATGGTGGGACGGGCAGTCGAATCAGGTGGCGGTACTGCGGGAGGTCGCCAGCACAAGCTTCAGGATTGGATCGGCGTATTACGAACCAGAAGAAAACAAAACCCTGCTGGCCCTGGTCGGTGCTCGGGAAGGTGTGGAGATCGAACTATGAAAACAGTCAAAGCCGGCTTGCACGCGGATCGCCCCGTCACGGAAAAACGTCTGGACGAGGCCGTTGATCGTGGTGGTGTACGTCGTCGCAGCAGCCTGCAAGCCGTGTCGGTAGCCTTTCAGAAACCGTGCCTGGTGATTCACTTCGAGGACGACAGCGGCGTGCTGCTGCCAGTAAATCTCTACCGCGAATTCGATGATTTCGAACCGGAAGACTTTACCGGATTGAACATCGGCTTTGCCGGCACCGCGCTGTGCCATGACGGCAAGGACCTGCAGGTTTCCATCGCCGGGATGATCTCGGCCAGTCAACCATTGATGGCCATGGCAGCCTCGGTGATCGCTTCACGCAATGGCCGCCAGAGCAGCACCGCGAAAGCTGAAGCTGCACGGGCCAACGGCAGGAAGGGCGGGCGCCCGCGCAAAGTCGATCCCGTGCCATGAACAGGCACAAAAAAGCCGTCGGTCAGGACGGCTTTCTTGTTTCTGGCACCTGCGATCAACGCCGGGTCAACAGCACGCCGGATTCCATGTGGTGAGTCCACGGGAACTGGTCGAACAACGCGCAGCGGGTGATGCGGTGCGTGTCGTGCAGTTGGGCGATGTTGGCCGCCAGGGTCTCCGGGTTGCAGGAGATGTACAGGATGTTGTCGAAGCGACGGGTCAGTTCGCAGGTGTCCGGGTCCATGCCGGCCCGTGGCGGGTCGACGAACACGCTGCCGAACTCGTAGCTCTTCAGGTCGATGCCGTGCAGGCGACGGAACGGGCGAACTTCGTTCAGGGCTTCGGTCAGCTCTTCGGCGGACAGGCGCACCAGAGTAACGTTATCCACAGCGTTTTCGGCCAGGTTGCTCAATGCAGCGTTGACCGAGGTCTTGCTGATTTCGGTGGCCAGCACTTTGCGCACGCGGGTCGCCAGCGGCAGGGTGAAGTTGCCGTTGCCGCAGTACAGCTCCAGCAGATCGTCGCTGCGATCGCCCAGTGCTTCGTATGCCCAGTTGAGCATCTTCTGGTTCACGGTGCCGTTGGGCTGGGTGAACGCACCTTCCGGCTGGCGATAGCTGAAGGTGCGACCGCCGACTTCCAGTTTCTCGACCACGTAATCAAGGCCGAGCACTTCGCGCTTGCCCTTGGAGCGACCGATGATGCTGACGCCCAGGTCCGCCGACAGCTTGGTGGCCGCCGCGTGCCAGTGCTCGTCCAGCGGGCGGTGATAGCACAGGGTGATCATCGCGTCGCCGGCCAGGGTGGTCAGAAACTCCACCTGGAACAGCTTGTGGCTCAACGCCGCGCTGGCCTGCCAGGCCGCCTTCAATTGCGGCATCAACTGGTTGATGCGCAGGCTGGCGATCGGGAATTCCTCGATCAGGATCGGCGTGCGTTTGTCGTCCTGGGAAAACATCGCGTAATGCCGCTCACCGCCCTCGCGCCACAGGCGGAATTCGGCGCGCAGGCGGAAGTTCTGCAACGGCGAGTCGAACACCGCAGGCTCCGGTGCATCGAACGGGGCCAGCAGGTCACGCAGGCGCGTGACCTTGTCTTCGAGTTGTGCGGCGTAGGCCTGGGAATCAAAAGTCATGCGTTGAACCAACCCAGCTTGATCACGAACAGAATCGACAGGATCACCAGCGCCGGGTTCAGCTCACGGGCGCGGCCGGACAGCAGTTTGATCGCAGTCCAGGCGATGAAGCCGAAGGCGATGCCGTTGGCGATGGAATAGGTGAAAGGCATCGCCAGGGCGGTGACCACGACCGGTGCGGCGACGGTGATGTCGTCCCATTCTATTTCCGCCAGGCCCGAAGTCATCAGCACGGCGACAAACAGCAGCGCTGGCGCGGTGGCGAAGGCCGGCACGCTGGCAGCCAGTGGCGAGAAGAACAGCGCCAGCAGGAACAGGATCGCGACGACGATGGCGGTCAGGCCGGTGCGGCCGCCGGCGCTCACGCCAGCAGCGGATTCGATGTAGCTGGTGGTGGTCGAGGTGCCCAGCAGAGAGCCGGCCATTGCCGCCGTACTGTCAGCGATCAGCGCACGGCCCATTTTCGGCATGTGGCCGTCCTTGCCCATCAGGCCGGCGCGCTTGGCGACGCCGATCAGGGTGCCGGAGTTGTCGAACAGGTCGACGAACAGGAAGGCGAAGATCACGCTGACCAGACCGATGTCCAGTGCGCCCTTGATGTCCAGTTGCAGGAAGGTCGGGGCCAGCGAAGGTGGCATCGAGGTCACGCCGCCGAACGGGGTGAAACCCATCACGATCGAGACGATGGTCACCGCGAGAATGCCGATCAGCACCGCGCCGCGCACTTTCAGGGCTTCAAGGGCAACGATCAGGGCGAAACCGAGGGTGGCCAGGATCGGAGCCGGTTGTTTCAGGTCACCGAGGCCGACCATGGTCGCCGGGTTGCTGACCACGATGCCGGCGTTGTGCAGGGCGATCAGCGCCAGGAACAGGCCGATACCGGCGGCAATCGCCGAACGCAGCGGCAGCGGGATGCTGTTGATGATCCATTCACGGATGCGGAAGATCGACAGCAGGAAGAAGCACACGGCCGAGATGAACACCGCGCCCAGCGCCACTTGCCAGGTGTGGCCCATATGCAGCACGACGGTGTAGGTGAAGAAGGCGTTCAGGCCCATGCCGGGTGCGAGGGCGATCGGGTAGTTGGCGATCAGGCCCATGACCGTGGAGCCGATGGCGGCTGCCAGACACGTGGCGACGAACACCGCGCCCTTGTCCATGCCGGTCTCGCCGAGGATGCTCGGGTTGACGAACAGAATGTAGGCCATGGCCAGGAAGGTCGTGACGCCCGCCAGAATCTCGGTCCGCACGTTGGTGTTGTGTGCCTTGAGTTGAAACAGCCTTTCCAGCATGTCTGCTCCCCGTGGCGCGCGTGGCGCCGTGAATGTATCGACCTCAACAGCAAAGCACAGACCGTCGCAAGCGCCTGGAAAATTGTGGTGGGCCGGAAAAAGCCGCGCATCATACCAGCAGCGTGAGGAATATGGCGGATGTTGGTATCGATCGTCGGCGAAGTTTTGTGTCGCGGCCAAACCGGCCATACTGCGCGCTGATTTTTCGGGAATGGATCGGATGAACAAGTATTGGATGAAGGCCTGCGGGTTGATCGCACTGTTGCTGACCGGGGCACCCGCTGCATTCGCCGCATCGGCACCGCCGCTGAGCGAGGTGAAAGTCATCAAGGTTCAGTCGGCGTCCTGCGGGCTCGAAGACATTACCGATGGTCAGGTGCAGACCCGGTGCGATCACAGCGCGCCGGGCATCAAGGTTTATGTGCTGGAAATCGGCTATGGCCAGAGCCAGCCCCAGGCCGCACTGGACGGTTTTGAAGTGAACGGCACGCGAAGCCCGGTGTGTGCCTTCGATAACGGCAATCTGACCGAGTGCACGCCCGGCAGCAAAACCGTCGGCTCTCTCTATACCTTCGATCTGGCAGGCCGGCAGGAGGGCACTTTCACGTTCAGCAACACATCGATCAACGCCCCGCGCAACACGATGTCGACCCAGCTTTACATCAAGTAACGGCTGCCGCGAACAGGGCAGGGCAAAGCTGACTACGCTTTAAAGATCACCCAGCGGATGGCGCCCATGACCTTTAGAGCCCTGATTACCCTCGCCGAGGGCATCGATGATCTGCAAAGCGTGACCCTGATCGACGTGCTGCGCCGGGCCGGTATCGAAGTGATGGCGGCCAGCATCGAAGGCCGGCGCATGCTGACCTGCGCCCGAGGCACACGACTGACCGCCGACGGCATGCTCATTGATGTGCTGGCCCAGACCTTCGACCTGATCGTCCTGCCCGGCGGCGCTGTCGGCGCACAACATCTGGCGGCTCACCAGCCTCTGCAACAATTGCTCAAGGACCAGGCCAGTGCCGGGCGACTGTTCGCCGCCATCGCCGAATCTCCGGCGGTCGCCCTGCAAAGTTTTGGCGTCCTGCGCCAGAGACGCATGACCTGTTTACCCTCCACCAGCCATAACCTTTCCGGATGCACGTTTGTCGACCAACCGGTGGTGGTCGACGGCAATTGCATCACCGCCCAGGGTTCCGGCGCCGCTCTGGCATTTGCCCTGACGCTGGTCGAGCAACTGGCGGGCAAGGCCGCCAGATCGAAGGTAGCGGGAGAGCTGCTGGCCTGAGAAGGTCAGGCCTTCACCTCTTCCACCGGCACATGCATCCGGTCGCGGTTGGCCAGGGTCGGGAACAGTTTGATCCAGGTCCCGGTCACCACCAGCGTCCCGATGCCGCCCATCACCACCGCCGGCACGGTGCCGAACCAGTGGGCGGTGAGGCCGGATTCGAATTCGCCCAACTGGTTCGAGGCGCCGATGAACAGGCCATTCACCGCGCTGACCCGGCCGCGCATTTCGTCCGGGGTTTCCAGTTGCACGAAGGAGGCGCGGATCACCATGCTGATCATGTCCGCCGCGCCGAGCACCACCAGCACCGCCAGCGAGAACCAGAACGACGTCGACAGACCGAAGGCGATGGTGGCCACACCGAATACGCCGACAGCGGTGAACATCACCCGGCCGACGTTTCGCTCAACGGCAAACCGCGCCAGGAACAAGGACATCATCAGCGCTCCGACCGCCGGCGCCGAACGCAGCAACCCCAGGCCCCACGGCCCGGTCAGCAGAATGTCCTTTGCAAACACCGGCAACAGCGCCGTGGCGCCGCCGAGCAGCACGGCGAACAGGTCCAGCGAGATCGCCCCGAGGATGTCCGGGCGGCTGCGAATGAAACGAATCCCCGCCAACAGTGAATCCAGAGTCGCCTTGCCCTTGTTCAGCGGGGTTTGTCGGGCAGGCAAGTTGAGCATCAAGGTGCAAGCGATGACATACAGAACGACCGTCGGGCCATAGACCCAGACGCTGCCGAAGGCATAGAGCAGACCGCCAAGTGCCGGGGCGACGATGGTGGCCGATTGCTGCGCCGACTGCGCGGCGGCAACCGCCCGTGGGAACAATGCGCTGGGCACGATACTTGGCAACAGGGCCTGAGTCGTTGGCATCTCGAACGAGCGCGCGGCGCCGAGCAGGAACGCCAGGATAAAGATCATTTCCCGGGTGACATGGTCAGTAGCGCTGCCGATGGCCAGTGCCAGGGCAATCAACGCCTGCAACGACTGACAGATGGCCGCCACCTTGCGCCGGTCGTAACGATCGGCAACGTGGCCGGTGTGCAGCATGAACAGCACACGTGGGGCGAATTCCACCAAACCGACCAGGCCAAGATCGAGCACGTTGCCGGTCAGTTGATAGAGGTTCCAGCCGATGGCCACGGTGAGCATCTGGAAGCCGCTGGCGGTGAAGATCCGGGCAAACCAGAACGCAAGAAACGGACGATGGTGACGTAACAGCAAGGGCTCTTGGCTGGGCATCTGCGGGCCGGTCTTGATCGAGGGGAACCGCGAGATTATCACCAGTCTGTAACAGGAAGTTGCTATGACAAAAAATTTAGTTAGCCAGACATCGATTTTTCCGGCCCCGGACACCGAACCGGCCAGGGATGTATTTCAGGGCGTTGCCAGATCTGTGAGGCAACTTGTCACGCGGCAAAAGACCACGCGGTTCCCCGTCGGAAATGGGACTACTCTTTCTACGTTGATTGATCCAGATCAAGACCCTTCGCGGAACCGATCCCGGACCCGTCGGCAGACTCCCTGCGTCGCGATGCCTGTAAAAAGAAGAACGAATCCGAGTTCGCCGCACTCCATACCCGTGGGGGCAGTGGTTCAAGGCCGCCAGCCTTGGAACCGTTATCTGATAGAGGAAAGCTTATGTTCGGTTTAGAGGCACTAGATCTCGCCCGAATCCAGTTCGCGTTCACCATCTCGTTCCACATCCTGTTCCCGGCAATCACCATCGGTCTTGCGAGCTATCTCGCGGTGCTGGAAGGCCTGTGGCTGAAAACCGGCAACGACACCTACCGCGATCTCTACCATTTCTGGTCGAAGATCTTTGCCGTCAACTTCGGCATGGGCGTGGTCTCGGGGCTGGTCATGGCCTACCAGTTCGGCACCAACTGGAGCCGCTTCTCGGACTTCGCCGGTTCCGTCACCGGGCCATTGCTGACCTACGAGGTGCTCACGGCGTTCTTCCTCGAAGCCGGTTTCCTCGGAGTGATGCTGTTCGGCTGGAACAAGGTCGGACGCAAGCTGCACTTCTTCGCCACGGTGATGGTTGCCATCGGCACGCTGATTTCGACCTTCTGGATTCTCGCCTCCAACAGCTGGATGCAGACGCCGCAGGGCTTCGAGATCGTCAACGGTCAGGTAATCCCGACCGACTGGCTGGCAATCGTGTTCAACCCTTCGTTCCCGTATCGCCTGATGCACATGGCGACTGCGGCGTTCGTCGCAACGGCATTCTTCGTCGGCTCGTCGGCGGCCTGGCATCTGCTGCGCGGCAAGGACAACCCGGCGATCCGTACCATGCTGTCGATGGCGATGTGGATGGCGTTGATCGTTGCGCCGATCCAGGCGGTCATCGGCGACTTCCACGGCCTCAACACCCTCAAGCATCAGCCGGCGAAAATCGCCGCGATCGAAGGTCACTGGGAAAACGTCGGCAACGAAGCGACGCCGCTGATCCTGTTCGGCTGGCCGGACATGAAAGAAGAGAAAACCAAATACGCCGTCGAGATCCCGTACCTCGGCAGCCTGATCCTGACCCACTCGCTGGACAAGCAAGTCCCGGCGCTCAAGGAGTTCCCGCCTGAAGACCGGCCTAACTCGACCATCGTGTTCTGGTCGTTCCGGATCATGGTCGGCCTCGGTTTCCTGATGATCTTCACCGGTCTCTGGAGCCTGTGGCTGCGCAAGCGCGACACGCTCTACACCTCGCGGCCGTTCCTGTACCTGGCGTTGTGGATGGGGCCGTCCGGCCTGATCGCGATTCTGGCGGGCTGGTTCACCACTGAAATCGGTCGTCAGCCGTGGGTGGTCTACGGCTTGATGCGCACGGCGGATGCGTCCTCCAATCACAGCTTCATGCAGATGAGCATCACGCTGATCATGTTTGTGGTGGTGTATTTCGCGCTGTTCGGTGCGGGTCTGGGCTACATGATGCGCCTGGTGCGCAAAGGGCCGAAGACCGACGAAGGCAAGGAAACCAACGACGGTGGTCCTGGCCAGAAACGCACCCCGGCCCGTCCGTTGTCCGCTGCCGACGACGATGGCGCCGAACACGACCGCAGCCTGACCAAGGAGATTTGAATCATGGGTATTGATCTTCCGCTGATCTGGGCCGTGATCATCATCTTCGGGATCATGATGTACGTGGTCATGGACGGCTTCGATCTGGGGATCGGGATTCTCTTCCCGTTCATCCCCGGCAAGACCGACCGCGACGTGATGATGAACACCGTCGCCCCGGTATGGGACGGCAATGAAACCTGGCTGGTACTGGGCGGTGCGGCGTTGTTTGGCGCGTTCCCGCTGGCCTATTCGGTGGTGTTGTCGGCGCTGTACCTGCCGCTGATTTTCATGCTGATCGGGCTGATTTTCCGTGGCGTGGCGTTCGAGTTCCGCTTCAAGGCCAAGGACGCCAAGCGTCACCTGTGGGACAAGGCGTTCATCGGTGGTTCGGTGGCGGCAACGTTCTTCCAGGGCGTGGCGCTTGGCGCGTTCATCGACGGCTTGCCCGTGGTCAACCGGCAATACGCCGGCGGCTCACTGGACTGGCTGACGCCGTTCACGTTGTTCTGCGGTGCCGCGCTGGTGGTGGCGTATGCCTTGCTCGGTTGCACCTGGCTGATCATGAAGACCGAGGGCAAGCTGCAGGAGCAGATGCATGACCTGGCGCGCCCGCTGGCCTTCGTGCTGCTGGCAGTGATCGGCATCGTCAGCCTCTGGACGCCGCTGGCTCACCCGGAAATCGCGACACGCTGGTTCAGCATGCCGAATCTGTTCTGGTTCATGCCGGTGCCGATCCTGGTGCTGGTGACGATGTACGGACTGATTCGCGCCGTGGCACGCAATGCCAACTACATGCCGTTCCTGCTGACCCTGGTGCTGATCTTCCTCGGTTACAGCGGTCTGGGCATCAGCCTGTGGCCGAACATCGTGCCGCCGTCGATCTCGATCTGGGACGCCGCCGCACCGCCGCAGAGCCAGGGCTTCATGCTGGTCGGCACGCTGTTCATCATCCCGTTCATCCTGGGTTACACCTTCTGGAGCTACTACGTGTTCCGCGGCAAGGTCACCCATGAAGATGGATATCACTAGGGCTGATCACGATGGCGCCGACGGCGGCGCCATCTCCCTGAACCGGAGGATGCAAGCATGAGCAGCAAACATTCCCTGCACGACATTGAAGAAGCCGAAAAAAAGCCGCTGTGGCAGCGGCTCGGCTGGCTGGCCATGATCTGGGTCGGCAGCGTCGGTGCCTTGTTCATCGTCGCCAGCCTGATGCGCATGTTCATGAACGCCGCAGGCCTGACCACGCACTGAAATTTCCCATCCCGTCGCCTTGCGGCACGGATTTTTGACCCTCCGGCCGGAGGGTTTTTTTTGCCCGGATTATTTGCGCGCCTTGAGAATCACGAACTTCGGCGTGGCCGCGACCTGCTCGACACCCCGAAACAGCCGCGCCAGCTTGCTGTGATAACCCAGGTGACGGTTGCCGACGATGTACAGCGCACCGCCAACGACCAGCGCTTCGCGGGCCTGCTGGAACATGCGCCAGGCGAGGAAGTCGCCGACCACCTGTTGCTGGTGGAACGGCGGGTTGCACAGCACCACGTCCAGCGATTGCGCTTCCTGCCCGGCAAGCCCGTCGCCGGCGCGTACGATCACGTCACGTTCACCCAACGCTGCGCGCCAGTTTTCGGCGGCGGATTGCACGGCCATGAACGATTCGTCCACCAGCGTGTAATGCGCATCAGGGTTTTGCAGGGCGCTGGCAATGGCCAGTACGCCGTTACCGCAGCCAAGGTCGGCGACTCGTGCCGAGCCGAGATTCTTTGGCAAATGCGGAAGGAAGGCGCGGGTGCCGATGTCCAGCCCTTCGCGGCAGAACACGTTGGCGTGGTTGAGCAGTTCGATGGCCGGTTCGTCGAGACGATAGCGGGTCGGATAAGGTGACGCGGCCGGAGCTTTTGCCTCAGGCGTTGCGATCAGCAAGCGTGCCTTCTTCACTGCCAGCGAAGCCTGAACCGGGCCGATGTAGCGCTCCAGCAGATCACCGGCGGCACGGGGCAAGTGCTTGACCATCGCTGCTGCCACAACTTGTGCACCGGGCGCCAGTTGACCTTGCAGGCGAATCAGTTGTTCTTCCAGCAGCGCGAGGGTTTTCGGTACACGGATCAGCACCCGGTCGAACGGCCCGATCAACGGCTCACTGGCGGGAATGCCATGCAGAGAATCGAACGCCTGCCCATTGCGCAACAGGTTCTTTTCCAGGCCCTGAAACGCCAGGAACGAGTCGCCGCTGGTGATGACCTGCACTTTGCCCAAGAGGCTGATGGCCAGCGCGCCGAAACTGTCGTTGAGTACCAGAACCCGTGTCTCGACCGGCAGATTTTGTTCAGCCAGGTGATTGAGCAGGTATTCGTCGGCTGCATCGAAGGCTTGCAGCGGTTCGTTCTGCTGTTCGGGCTGGCGGATCAGATCAAGCTGGGCGAAAGGCGTATCGAGCAAAGGCATGGGGCGGGGACTCTGGGTAATCGACGGGTGTCCCGCGGCCCAGGGTATCGTGCGGCGGAACCGTCCGAGTGGACAGCGGCGCGAAGAGACGCGTCATCACTCAGGAAGGTCGCAAATGGTACTTTTTTTTCGGCTGCTTTACCTGCTTGTTTTCGGGGTCGTCGACTAGATGATCCCGGCCTTGGCGGCGGCGATGACAGCAGAGATCTTGTTGCAGACGTTCATTTTCACGATCACGTTTTGCACGTGATAGTTCACGGTGCGCTCACTCAGGCTCAGGATCCTCGCGGTTTCATAGGCGGTCTTGCCGGAAGCACAGAGCTTGAGCACTTCCACCTCCCGCGTAGACAGCCGAGGCGGCCGGGCTTTCTCAGGTCGTGAAGGAAGCGTACGGGCGAACAATTCGCTCAGATGGCTTGTGACATAGAACATGTAGCCAAAGTGTTCGTACAACTCGATCGACGTGATCGGGCTGTGAGTCCGTGCCAGGCTGAGGATGCTGCACAGGCCGCTTTCTTCGTGATGAAAGGATTGCGACCAGCCGTGCTCAGTCCCTGTTCTTTTAATGACTCCCACAATTTTGGTGTTTTTGAGAATAGTTCTTTGCTCCATGTAATGGGCAGCATTGAATGGTTGCAGTGTGCTACTACCGGATCAAATTCGTAGTGTTTTTCTTCTTCATATTGCTTATTCCAGGATTGAGGATAGTTGTTGATGCGCAAGGGCTTTGGCAGTGTGTTCCGATCAGGTGACGTGACTGAAATACCGCAGAACTGGAAGCCTATGTTTTTGGCAAATGTCAGCAGAATCGGGTAAGCAGTGTCGACTCTCGTGGCGAATGTCAGCTGCTTTATCTGCGACTCCTTCCAAATTTCCATTTGAAGATTCTCCGAGATTTTCCGCAGGGGTGCGATCTTGGATCCAAGAGTCATGCACGAAAACGAGTGTAGGACGTTTCCTATACAAGTGTTTGGAATTTTTTGCTCTTAGATAGGAGGAAATTAGTCGTTTGTGATTAGCCGCATATGTTTATTAGATTGACTCCGTCATTTGATATTGGGGAAGTGTCAATTAGCTAGTACCTATTTGCATAACTTTCTCATCAGGACATGGAATATAATTTAATCCACTACAAACCGTAGGTTTTTTATTGAGCGCCTGTGCGTGACACTATGGCTATAGCCGAGGGAGTTATCGATGACCGCCAGCGCAGAAAAATTCAGTCGCCAGACCTTGCTTGATGTACAACCGCTGACACCGAGCCTGTTCACGTTGCGTACGACCCGAGATGCAGGTTTCCGTTTTCGCGCCGGGCAGTTTGCGAGGCTCGGAGTGACCAAGGATGACGGCACTACGGTATGGCGGGCCTATTCCATGGTGTCTTCACCGTTCGATGAGTTCCTCGAGTTCTTTTCCATCGTGGTGCCCGGCGGGGAGTTCACCAGTGAGCTGAGCCGGCTCAAGGCGGGCGATACATTGCTGGTGGATCGCCAGGCCTTCGGCTATCTGACGCTGGACCGGTTCGTTGATGGCCGGGACCTCTGGCTGTTATCCACAGGCACCGGTGTGGCGCCGTTTCTGTCGATCCTGCAGGACTTTGAAGTGTGGGAGAAATTCGAACGGATCATCCTCGTCTATAGCGTGCGGGAGGCACGGGAACTGGCTTATCAACAGCTGATTGCCGAGCTGATGCAACGTGACTACCTGGCCGAGTACGTTCACAAATTCCAGTTCATCCCCGTGGTGACGCGCGAGCCGCATGCCGGTGCCCTGAACGGGCGCATTACCACCCTTATCGAAAACGGGGAGCTGGAGCAGGCAGCGGGTGTGGCGCTTGATCCGGCCCATTCGCGGGTCATGCTCTGCGGCAATCCGCAGATGATCGATGACACCCGGGCGCTGCTTAAAGAGCGGGGTATGAGCCTCAGCCTGACGCGGCGGCCAGGGCAGGTGGCGGTGGAAAACTACTGGTAAGGAAACGGCGCCCTCAGGCGCCGTTTCAGTCTTCAAGGCCGGTTGTTCTGGGCCTTGAGCAGATCGCGGATCTCACCCAGCAGTTCTTCTTCCTTGGTTGGCACCGGCGGCAAGGTCGGAGCGACGGCTTCTTCGCGTTTCAGGCGGTTGATGGCTTTGACGCCCATGAAAATCGCGAAGGCGACGATGATGAAGTCCAGAATGCTCTGGATGAACTTGCCGTAAGCCATCACGACCGCAGGGGCGCTGCCCTCGGCGGCTTTCAGGGTTATCGCCAGGTCACTGAAGTCCACCCCGCCGATCAGCAGGCCGATTGGCGGCATGATCACATCACCGACAAACGACGAAACGATTTTGCCGAAGGCCGCACCGATGATGATACCGACGGCCATGTCGACCACATTGCCTTTGACCGCGAAGGCCTTGAACTCGCTGAGCACGCCCATAGTTATTTCCTTGTTACAGATGAGTTTGGTGTACGCAGTGTAAATCAGCAAAACGCGTCCTGCGCGAAACACCTTCTTACAATGCTCGCTTTTATCGACACATCAATTCGCGATTAGTTTGCAAAGTGCCACTAATCGCGCGCGAATTACTCCGTAAGGCCCTGATCGAGAAGCTATTTTTCTCAATCACGGGAGTGTGGATTTTCTATTTATGTTCGCCGTCGTGACTCTCTAGCCTCTGGTTGGCGCACCTGGATGCGCCTCAAACAACAGAGGAACCTGAAATGAACTCCATGCTTGCCTCAGGGGGATTTCCCCTCCGCCGTACCGTCGGCGTATTGGCCGCCAGCCTGCTGTCCCTTTCCGCTAATGCCGCGCCCCTGACCCGGGACAATGGCGCAGCGGTGGGCGACAACCAGAACTCGCAAACCGCCGGTGCCAACGGCCCGGTGCTGTTGCAGGACGTGCAACTGATCCAGAAGCTGCAGCGCTTCGACCGCGAGCGTATTCCCGAGCGCGTAGTGCATGCCCGGGGCACCGGTGCTCATGGCACGTTCACCGCGACCAACGACTTGAGCGACCTGAGCAAGGCCAAGGTGTTTACCGCCGGCCAGGTCACACCGGTGTTTGTGCGTTTCTCGGCCGTGGTGCACGGCAACCACTCTCCGGAAACGTTGCGGGACCCACGGGGCTTCGCGACCAAGTTCTACACCGCTGACGGCAACTGGGATCTGGTCGGCAATAACTTCCCGACATTCTTCATCCGCGATGCGATCAAGTTTCCGGACATGGTGCATGCCTTCAAACCAGACCCGCGCACCAATCTGGATGATGATTCCCGTCGCTTCGACTTCTTCTCCCATGTACCTGAAGCCACTCGTACATTGACCGAGCTGTATTCCAACTCAGGGACACCAGCCAGTTATCGTGAAATGGACGGCAACAGTGTGCACGCCTACAAGTTGATCAACGACAAGGGGGAAGTGCATTACGTCAAGTTTCACTGGAAAAGTTTGCAGGGAATCAAGAATCTCGATCCTGAACAAGTCGTGAAAGTTCAGGGGCGTGACTACAGTCATATGACAAATGACTTGGTGGCGAATATCGAAAAGGGTAACTTTCCGAAGTGGGACTTGTACATTCAGGTTCTGAAACCGCAAGACTTGTCCAAGTTTGATTTCGATCCTCTTGATGCAACCAAGATCTGGCCCGGTATTCCGGAGCGAAAAGTTGGACAAATGGTCCTGAACCGTAATCCTTCGAACGTCTTCCAGGAAACTGAACAAGTGGCCATGGCGCCGTCGAATGTTGTGCCGGGAATCGAGCCATCTGAAGATCGTTTGCTGCAAGGCCGGATATTCGCCTATGCCGACACCCAGATGTATCGCCTTGGCGCCAATGCCCTGCAATTGCCGATCAATGCTGCGAAAGTGGCGGTCAACAACGGCAATCAGGATGGCGCGATGAATGCTGGCGCTAGCCATTCGGGTGTCAACTACCAGCCAAGCCGTCTGCAACCGCGTGAAGAGACGCAAAGTGCACGTTATAGCCAGACCGCCCTGCAGGGCAGCACGCAACAGGCGAAGATCCAGCGTGAGCAGAACTTCAAGCAGGCCGGTGATCTGTATCGCTCGTTCAGCAAGAAGGAACGCCAGGATCTGATCGAGAGCTTCGGCGGTTCGCTGGCGAGCACGGATGACGAGAGCAAGCACATCATGCTGTCCTTCCTCTATAAGGCCGATCCGGAGTACGGCGCCGGGGTGACCAAAGTGGCCAAGGGCGACCTGGATCGGGTCAAGGCCCTGGCGGCCAAACTGGTCGATTGACAGTGACCCTTTCACACCCCGGCAACTGTCGGGGTTTGACCGACAACAGCGCCGCGCGTCTGGCCAGCGGGGAAATCCGCACCGGCGCGCCGCGCTGATCGGTGACGGCTGCGTTATCATCGCGGTTTTTGCCGGGGGTTCAGATGGCCAAGGCCAAGCGCATGTACGGCTGCACCGAGTGCGGCGCAACCTTTCCCAAGTGGGCCGGGCAGTGCGGCGAATGCGGCGCCTGGAACACCCTGACCGAAACCATGGTCGAGAGCGGCGGTGCCGCCGCCCCGAGCGGGCGCACCGGCTGGGCAGGGCAGCAGGCCCAGATCAAGACTCTGGCCGAAGTCAGCATCGAAGAGATTCCGCGTTTTTCCACAGCCTCCGGCGAGCTCGACCGAGTGCTTGGCGGCGGTCTGGTGGATGGCTCGGTGGTGCTGATCGGCGGTGATCCGGGTATCGGCAAATCGACGATTCTGCTGCAGACCCTGTGCAACCTCGCCAAGAGCATGCCGGCGCTGTACGTCACCGGTGAGGAATCCCAGCAGCAAGTCGCCATGCGCGCACGTCGACTTGGGCTGCCGCAGGATCAACTGCGGGTCATGACTGAAACCTGCATCGAAACCATCATCGCCACCGCCCGCCAGGAAAAACCCAAGGTGATGGTGATCGACTCGATCCAGACGATCTTCACCGAACAACTGCAATCGGCACCGGGCGGCGTGTCCCAGGTGCGCGAAAGTGCGGCGTTGCTGGTGCGCTACGCCAAGCAAAGCGGCACGGCGATTTTCCTGGTCGGTCACGTGACCAAGGAAGGCGCATTGGCCGGCCCGCGTGTTCTGGAGCACATGGTCGACACCGTGCTGTATTTCGAAGGCGAGTCCGATGGCCGGTTGCGCCTGCTGCGGGCGGTGAAAAACCGTTTCGGCGCGGTCAACGAACTCGGCGTGTTCGGCATGACCGACAAGGGCCTGAAAGAAGTCTCCAACCCTTCAGCGATTTTTCTCACCCGCGCTCAGGAAGAAGTCCCGGGCAGCGTGGTGATGGCAACGTGGGAAGGCACCCGGCCGATGCTGGTGGAGGTCCAGGCGCTGGTGGATGACAGTCATCTGGCCAACCCGCGTCGGGTCACGCTGGGTCTGGATCAGAATCGTCTGGCGATGTTGCTGGCGGTGTTGCATCGCCATGGCGGCATTCCGACCCACGATCAGGACGTGTTCCTCAACGTGGTCGGCGGGGTGAAGGTGCTGGAAACCGCGTCCGACCTGGCGTTGATGGCTGCGGTCATGTCGAGCTTGCGCAACCGGCCGTTGCCCCACGATTTGCTGGTGTTCGGCGAAGTCGGCCTGTCCGGCGAAGTGCGCCCGGTGCCGAGTGGTCAGGAGCGTTTGAAAGAAGCCGCCAAGCACGGCTTCAAGCGCGCGATCGTGCCCAAGGGCAACGCGCCAAAAGAAGCGCCGGCAGGGTTGCAGATCATTGCGGTAACGCGTCTGGAGCAGGCGCTGGATTCACTCTTCGAGTAATCAGAGCTCCATCAGCGCGCCAAGCTCCCGTTCGAGCTCGGCCTCATCCCCGAGGTTGAGTTCGATCAGGCGGCGCAGGCGCTGGATCGATTCCAGGCTGATGTGCCGGCACTGGAAGCCCAATTGCCCGTGATCGTCGTGCGCCAGTTGCACATCCATCTGGATGTCGGTGTCGTCGCTCAGGTGAATGTCGACGTTGAAGTCCTGCGTTTCATCCCCCAGCCACGGCTCCGGCCGCTCGATCAATAATCCCTTGAGCGACAGGTCGATCAGCTTCACCGGCCAGATATATTCACCCTGGCTCAATTCGGTTCTGGCATCGAACGCGATACGTTTGAAGCGGCGACGCTCGGACGGGTGCTCGCTCATGGCGCGATCCTCTTGACGGTACGCTGACTATAGACCCGCCACGTCAAACGCTGCCAGTCGGGCAGGGCGTCAGACCAATGTCGGGTATGGTCTTTGCCGCCAACAGCGCTAAACTCGAGGTGGCTGTCTTTCTTGTCCACCCTGGCTGGAATAATAAAATGAAAAATAATAATAGCCCGCTGCGCCACTTACCCTGGCTAGTGCTGGCAATCGTAGGAGCGTGCGCCCTGGGCGTAGTGGCATTGCGCCGTGGCGAGGCGATCAACGCCTTGTGGATCGTGGTCGCCGCCGTGGCCATTTATCTGGTTGCGTACCGTTACTACAGCCTGTTCATCGCAAACAATGTGATGCAACTCGATCCACGCCGGGCCACCCCCGCCGTGCTCAACAATGACGGTCTGGACTACGTTCCGACCAACAAACACATTCTCTTCGGACACCACTTCGCGGCCATCGCCGGCGCGGGGCCGCTGGTCGGCCCGGTACTGGCGGCGCAGATGGGCTACCTGCCCGGCACGCTGTGGCTGATTGCCGGCGTGGTGCTGGCGGGCGCGGTGCAGGACTTCATGGTCCTGTTCATGTCCACCCGTCGCAACGGTCGTTCTTTGGGCGACATGGTGCGTGAAGAAATGGGCCGCATCCCCGGCACCATTGCCCTGTTCGGCTGCTTCCTGATCATGATCATCATCCTTGCGGTGCTGGCGCTGATCGTCGTAAAAGCCCTGGCCGAGAGCCCGTGGGGCATCTTCACCGTGATGGCGACCATCCCGATCGCGATGTTCATGGGCATCTACATGCGCTACATCCGCCCGGGCCGCATCGGCGAGATCTCGGTGATCGGCGTGATTCTGCTGCTCGGCTCGATCTGGCTGGGCGGGCAGATTGCCGCTGACCCGGTGTGGGCCAAGGCCTTCAGCTTCACCGGTGTGCAAATCACCTGGATGCTGATCGGTTACGGCTTCGTTGCCGCTGTGTTGCCGGTCTGGCTGATCCTCGCGCCACGTGACTATCTTTCCACCTTCCTCAAGATCGGTACCATCATCGCCCTGGCGATCGGCATCCTGGTCACCATGCCCGAGCTGAAAATGCCGGCGCTGACCCAGTTCGTCGACGGCACCGGCCCGGTATGGAAGGGCGGTCTGTTCCCGTTCCTGTTCATCACCATCGCTTGCGGTGCGGTATCGGGCTTCCACGCACTGATCTCGTCCGGCACCACGCCGAAACTGCTGGATAACGAAACCAACGCCCGCTACATCGGTTACGGCGGCATGCTGATGGAATCGTTCGTGGCGATCATGGCCATGGTTGCCGCTTCGGTGATCGAGCCAGGCGTGTACTTCGCCATGAACAGCCCGGCTGCCGTGGTTGGCGGTGATGTGGTGGCGGTGGCGACCGCTGTCAGCAACTGGGGCTTTGCAATTACCCCGGATGCGCTGCAAGCCGTGGCCCATGACATTGGCGAAACCACCATACTGGCCCGTGCCGGCGGTGCACCGACCCTGGCGGTCGGTATCGCGCAGATCCTGCACAGTGTCCTGCCGGGTGAAAACACCATGGCGTTCTGGTACCACTTCGCGATCCTGTTCGAAGCGCTGTTCATCCTGACCGCGGTGGACGCCGGCACCCGTGCCGGGCGCTTCATGCTGCAGGATCTGCTCGGCTCTTTCGTACCGGCGCTGCAGCGCACCGAATCCTGGACCGCCAACCTGATCGCCACCGCCGGTTGTGTGGCGATGTGGGGCTGGTTGCTGTATCAGGGCGTGATCGATCCGCTGGGCGGCATCAACACCTTGTGGCCGCTGTTCGGTATCTCCAACCAGATGCTGGCCGGTATCGCGCTGATGCTCGGCACCGTGGTCCTGATCAAGATGAAGCGCCAGCGCTACATCTGGGTCACCCTGCTGCCGGCTGCCTGGCTGCTGATCTGCACCACGACCGCAGGCTTCATCAAACTGTTCGACGCCAACCCGGCCGTGGGCTTCCTGTCGCTGGCCAAGAAATACAGCGATGCACTGGCCGCAGGGCAAGTGATCGCGCCGGCCAAGAGCGTCGAACAGATGCAGCACGTGATCTTCAACGCTTACACCAACGCAACGCTGACCGCGCTGTTCCTGTTCGTGGTATTCAGCATCCTGTTCTATGCGCTCAAGGTCGGCATCGCCGCCTGGGGCAAAAAAGAGCGTACGGATAAAGAATCGCCGTTCCAGGCCCTGCCGGACGCGTAACCAGAGGATTGCACCATGTTCAATGACCTGAGTCGCCTCGGTAAATACCTCGGTCAGGCCGCGCGCCTGATGGTCGGCATGCCCGACTACGACACGTACGTCGAGCATATGCAAACCAAACACCCGGACAAACCGGTGATGAGCTACGAGATGTTCTTTCGCGAACGTCAGGAAGCCCGTTACGGTGGCAAGGGTGGGCCGAAGTGCTGTTGAGCCGCTGATCGCGGTTTACCAGAAGTGAGGTGGGAGCAGGTCTTTCGGCCTGCTCCCATTTTTATTTGTGCAATTGAAGGAGATCGAGTTTGTCTTCTCCCATCCCGGTCACGGTGCTCAGCGGTTTCCTCGGCGCCGGCAAGACCACCTTGCTGCGCCATCTGTTGAAAGCCGAGCACGGCCTGAAAATCGCCGTGATCGAAAACGAATTCAGCGACGCCGGCATCGACACCCAACTACTGGGCGACGAGCCGGTGCAAGTCATGACCCTGGCCAACGGCTGCGTCTGCTGCACCATCCACACCGACCTGACCAAGGCTCTGTACCTGTTGCTCGAACGGCTGGACAGCGGTGAAATCGCCTTCGATCGGCTGGTCATCGAATGCACCGGCCTGGCCGATCCGGCCCCGGTGGCGCAGACCTTTTTCATCGACGAAGAACTGCGCGAGCGTTACCTGCTCGACGGCATCATCACGTTGGTGGATGCCGCTCACGCCGAGCTGCACCTGACCCAGACCATCGCCCAGGCACAGATCGGTTTTGCCGACCGCTTGCTGGTGAGCAAGACCGATCTGGTGGACGAGGCCGCGTTCACCGCGCTCAGCGAGCGCCTGACCCGCATCAACCGTCGTGCGCCGATCCGCGTGGTCGAGCACGGCAACATCGATCTGGCCGAATTGCTCGATGTGCGCGGTTTCAACCTGAACGCCGATCTCGGCGGCGGGGTGAGTTTGCGGCCGGTCAGCAAGGCGCCGTCCATCGACCGGATTTCCAGCCTGGTGCTGCGTACCGATCAGCCGCTGGATATCGATCAGCTCAGCGAATTCATGAACGAGCTGCTGGAAGAGCACGGCAAGCAATTGCTGCGCTACAAAGGCGTGCTGAACATCGCGGGTGAGGATCGGCGGCTGGTGTTTCAGGGCGTGCTGAAACTCTACGGCTTCGACTGGGACTCCGAGTGGGCCGAAGGCGAGGCGCGGGAAAGCGTGATCGTGTTTATCGCCGATGATTTGCCGGAAGAGAAGATCCGGGCGGGGTTTGCCAGGGTGGCGGCGAACTGATTCCGCCGCTGTCTCAGTGCGTGGAGCCGCTGAGAATCGTCTGTTCCAGATGATCCAGATGACGGTTCATCAGCGACACAGCCTCGGCGGCGTCATCACGCTCGATCGCCTCGACGATCCGGGCGTGATCCTGCCAGCCGCAACAGCTGTGCGTGGTTTCAATGCAACGCGCAATCGCCAGTGAGGTCAGCGGCACCAACGTGCCGAGAAAATGTGCCAACGGTGCATTGCCCGCCATTTTCGCCAGCTGCAAATGAAACTCCCCGGACAGGCGAATCGCCGCACCGCGTCGATCTTTATCCACAGCCTGGCGCTCGCGCTCGATCAAGGTTCGCAGGCGCTTCAGATCTTCAGCCTGCGCATGCTGACAAGCCAGTCGCACCAGCGTGTTCTCGGCCAGGCGCCGGGCGTGCAAGGCCTGACGGGTCTGCTCGGTATCCGGCGCGGCAACGCGCGGCCGATGGTTGGCCCGCAGCACGATGATCTGTTCGTGGGATAGTTGGGTCAGCACCCGGCGCACATCGGCGCGGCTGACACCGAACATCTGCTTCAGGCTCTCCTCGGTAAAACGGCTGGCGGCATCGAGACGCTGTTCGAGGATCGCATCGAACAGTCGCGGATACAGATCCTCCACCGGCGCGTGCAGGCGGGAGAAGGGCAGGGCCGCCGAGGTCTGGCGTGGGTTCGACGGCGTGGCAAGACTGTTCATGGCCGGTCTCCAGTGTGAGGCGCTTCAGGTGTTCAGGTTGTCATCCGGAATATTCAGTTCGATACCCATGCGCTGTCCTTCACGCAGGATGTGCCGACGCATTTCGGCGCTGGCCTGGGCGCTGTTCTTGCTGCGGATCGCGCGTACCACGGCTTCGTTTTCCTCAAGGCGTTCGGCCAGATGTTCAGGCGAGTTGCGCAGCACTTCGGCGCTCTGCTTGAGTGCATTGCTGGTCTGCTGCACCACGCTCTGGAAGATCGGGTTCGAGGTCAGGGTGAACAGTTCTTCGTGGAAAGCGATGTAGGCGCTGACTCCGGCCTCGCTGTCGCCCGCTTCGAGGGCTTCGCGCATGTCCATCAGGGTCAGGCGCAGTTGCCCGACTTCCTTGCTGCTGATCGACTGCGCCACCAGACCAACGATGAACGGCTCGAGGGTGTAGCGCAGTTGCAGCACGTCTTCGAGGCTGGCGCCGGCCACGGCGCTGTCGTGGTTTTGGCTATCACTGGCCTGGGCGTCGAGCACCACCACGCCTTTGCCCGGCATCGAGCGCACCAGACCGAGGGTTTCCAGCACGATCACCGCTTCGCGCAGGCTCGGGCGGCTGATGCCCAGCTGTTCGGCCAGTTCGCGCTGGCCCGGCAGCATCTCGCCGGAGCGCCACTGGCCGCGGGCGAGGGCGGCCCGGAGTTTTTCTACCACTGAGTTGACGACGGTTGATGTAGTAATCACGTGTTCGCTCCATGAGCCGTGCCTGCATGTGCGCAGGCACGGCGGTCATTCAGAATTCTTTGGCCGCCGCTTGAGCGGCCGTTTTTCTCGGCTGAAAGTTATAGCCCTGCTCGCCGTTGAGCACCTTGTTCGCCCGTTGCACGTCGATGTCCTTTTCCCAGCGGGCGATGGCCACGGTGGCGACGCAGTTGCCGATCAGGTTGGTCAGTGCCCGGCCGATGCCCATGAACCAGTCCACCGCCAGCACCAGCACCAGACCGACCACCGGAATCGCCGGAATCGCAGTCAGCGTGGCGGCGAGAATCACCAGCGCCGAACCCGGAATGCCGTGGGCGCCTTTCGAGGTAATCAGCGACACCAGCAGAATCGTCAGCAGATCGGTCATGGCCAGCGGTGTGCCGGTGGCATTGGCGATGAACACGATGGCCAGGGTCAGGTAGATCGAAAAACCGTCGAGGTTGAACGAGTAACCGGTCGGAATCACCAGCCCGACGGTGGAGCTGCCGATGCCCAGGTGTTCGAGTTTGCGCATGATCTGCGGCAGCACGGCGTCGGAGGAGGCGGTGCCCATGACGATCAGCAGTTCTTCGCGCAGGTACTTGAGCAGCGGCCACATGCGCAGGCCGGAGGCGCGCATCACCAGACCGAGAATCACGCTGACGAAAGCGATGCACGTCAGATAAAACAGGCCGACCAGACTGCCCAGATGCTGCAGGGAGTCGAGGCCATATTTGCTGGTGGTGAAGGCAATGGCGCCGAACACGCCGATCGGTGCCAGACGCACGATCATGCCCATGATCCGGAAGATCACATGGCTCAGTTCGTTGATCAGCCGTGAGATCCCGGAAGCGGCTTCGCCCACCAGATTCAACGCGCTGCCGAACAGCACCGAAAACAACAGCACTTGCAGGATGTTGTTGTCGGCAAAGGCGCCGAGTACCGAGGTCGGGATCAGGTCCATCAGGAACTGGGTGGTGGTGTGCATGTGCTGGCCGCGTTCGGCGATGTCGCCCATGTCGGCGGCGGACAGTTGCTCCAGATGGATGTTGGCGCCGCTGCCGATCCCGGTGCTGAACGCGAACACCAGACCGATCACCAGGGCGATGGTGGTCAGCACTTCGAAGTAGATCACCGACTTGAGGCCGATGCGTCCGACCTTCTTCAGGTCGCCGGCGCCGCTGATGCCGCTGACCACCACGCAGAACACGATCAGGCCGATGAGCATCTTGATCAGTTTGATGAAACCGTCGCCGAGCGGTTTGAGCTGGGCCGAGTATTCAGGAAGGGTCAGCCCGCAGACGATGCCGAGCACCAGTCCGAGAACCACTTGGAGGAAGATTGAACGCGAGCACCATCTGAGCATGGGAGGAATCCTGGTCGGTGTCCTGGCTGCCGTGCGCGGGGCGCATCAGATTCAGGACTTAATTATTGTGGTCTTACCGGTATGTCCAGTGCGGGTGCAGTCTAGGCGCTGTTTTTTACGGATCGCAAGTGAAAAATGACGAATTGGCATGACCGGTCTGACCAGTTGGGCGCAATGCCCCGACCTTGAGCCATTCGCAGTCCGAAACTTTTTTACGGGCGAAAAAAAAACCGGCCATCACTGGCCGGTTTTTCATGCTGCGGTTTTAACGTCGCAATTAAGCGCCGTATACCGGCAGTTTCTTGCAGATGGCTTTGACTTTTTCACGAACGGCGTCGATCACCGCTTCGTTGTTCAGGTCAGCCAGGATGTCGCAGATCCAGCCGGCCAGCTCTTTGCACTCTGCTTCCTTGAAGCCGCGAGTGGTCACAGCCGGAGTACCGAAGCGCAGGCCGGAAGTGACGAACGGGGAGCGTGGATCGTTTGGCACGGAGTTCTTGTTCACGGTGATGAACGCTTTGCCCAGAGCGGCGTCGGCGTCTTTACCGGAGATTTCCTGCTTGATCAGCGACAGCAGGAACAGGTGGTTTTCAGTACCGCCGGAAACCACGTCGAAACCGCGCTCGATGAACACGCCGGCCATGGCCTGGGCGTTTTTCACCACTTGTTGCTGGTAAGCCTTGAACTCAGGCTGCAGTGCTTCCTTGAAGCAGATCGCCTTGGCGGCGATCACGTGCTCCAGCGGGCCACCCTGGGCGCCCGGGAATACCGCGGAGTTCAGCTTCTTCTCGATGTCGGCGTTGGCCTTGGCCAGGATCAGGCCACCACGTGGACCGCGCAGGGTCTTGTGGGTGGTGGTGGTCACGACGTCAGCGAACGGAACCGGGTTCGGGTAAACGCCAGCGGCGACCAGACCGGCCACGTGAGCCATGTCGACGAACAGGTACGCGCCAACCTTGTCGGCGATGGCGCGGAAGCGCGGGAAGTCGAGGATCTGCGAGTAGGCAGAGAAACCGGCCACGATCATTTTCGGCTTGTGTTCAACCGCCAGGCGCTCGACTTCGTCGTAGTCGATCAGGCCGTTGGCGTCGATGCCGTACTGGATGGCGTTGTACAGCTTGCCGGAGGAGGAAACGCTGGCGCCGTGGGTCAGGTGACCGCCGTGAGCCAGGCTCATGCCCAGGATGGTGTCACCGGCCGACAGCAGGGCCAGGTAGACAGCGGCGTTGGCCTGGGAACCGGCGTGCGGCTGAACGTTGGCGTAGTCGGCGCCGAACAGTTCCTTGGCGCGGTCGATGGCCAGTTGCTCGACAACGTCGACGTACTCGCAACCACCGTAGTAGCGCTTGCCCGGGTAGCCTTCGGCGTATTTGTTGGTCAGTACCGAGCCTTGAGCTTCCATCACCGCTGGGCTGGTGTAGTTCTCCGAAGCGATCAGCTCGATGTGTTCTTCCTGGCGCTGGGCTTCTTGCTCCATGGCGGCAAAAAGATCGGCGTCGTACTTGGCAATAGTCAAATCACGGCTGAACATGGCGGTCCTCAAGGATCGGGGGCAGAAAAGGGGGGCATTCTAACCCAACGGGTTTTGGATGGCATATGAAACGACATCATGTCGCAGACAAGTGGCGTTCATGACCAGATATGTGGCGTCCGTGCCGGCCTTTTCCTGGCCAGCCGGTTCGCACAATAGCCGGGTTGGCGGCAGGATTCCGTGATCGATATCAATCCCTGCTCGCGAAGACCGCCCCGCAGATCTTCAGTCGAACATGAACAGCGCGTCATTGCTGAACTGCGCTTCGAAGCGGGTGGCCGGCATCGGTCGCCCGAACAGATAACCCTGAACCTCGTCGCAACCGTGCTCGCGCAGGAAGTCCAGCTGTTCATGGGTTTCCACACCCTCGGCGATTACCGCCAGATTGAGGCTGTGGGCCATGGCGATGATCGCCCGGGCAATCTGCGCGTCCTGCTCGCCGGACGGCAGGCCGTCGACGAAGGTGCGGTCGATCTTCAGCACGTCGATCGGGAATTGCTTGAGGTAGTTCAGCGATGAGTAACCGGTGCCGAAGTCGTCGACCGCGATGCTCAGGCCGAGGTTCTTCAGGCCGGCGAGGATCTGCATCGCCTCGCTGACTTCGCGCATCAGGATACTTTCGGTCAGCTCCAGCTCCAGGCACGCCGGCGGCAGGCCGGTTTCCTTGAGGATGGTGGCGATTCGCGTGCCGAGCTGGCCGTCGGAGAACTGCCGGGCGGAGATGTTCACCGAGACTTTCGGCACGCGCACGCGGCTCTGGTGCCAGGTCTTGAGCTGACGACAGGCTTCGCTGATGACCCAGTCGCCGACATCCACCACCAGTCCGAGTTCTTCGAGCACCGGAATGAAATCCCCTGGCGGCACCAGCCCGCGTCGCGGATGACGCCAGCGCAGCAAGGCTTCGGCGCCGGTCAGGCGTTTGCCGTCGCCGCTGAACTGCGGCTGGTAATACAGCACGAATTCGTTCTGCTCCAGGGCATGACGCAGGTCGCTTTCCAGCTCCAGACGTTCCAGCGCACTGGCGTTCATGTCGGCCTGATAGAACTGGAAGTTGTTCTTGCCGCGCTCCTTGGCGTGGTACATCGCGGTGTCGGCGTTCTTCATCAGCTGACTGAGTTCGTTGCCGTCCTGCGGGCTCAGGGCGATGCCGATACTGGCGGTGACGAAGAACTCGCGTCCCTCCAGCACGAACGGCCGCACCAGGCTGCCAAGAATCTGCTCGGCCACATGGATCGCACGATTGAGCGCCATCTCGCGGCTGGAGCGGTGCTGCAGGAGTAACGTGAATTCGTCGCCGCCCATCCGCGCCACGGTGTCGTCATCGTCGACGCAGGCCAGCAGCCGGGTGGCCATGTCCTTGAGCATGCGGTCGCCGGCGGCGTGGCCGAGGGAGTCGTTGATCGGTTTGAAACGGTCGAGGTCGAGGAACATCAGCACCACCCACGACTTCTGCCGGTCGGCCGATTGCAGCGCGGTGTGCAGGCGATCCTGGAACAGCGTGCGGTTCGGCAGGTGAGTCAGGGCGTCGTAGTAGGCGAGGCGGTGAATGCGCTGCTCGCTGGCCTTGCGCTCGCTGATGTCGCTGAAGAAGCACACATAACTCGCCAGGTCGCCTTCGTCATCGAGCACCGCAGTGATGCCGACCCACGCCGGGTAATGCTCGCCATTGCGCCGCTTGAGCCAGACTTCGCCTTCCCAGGTGCTGTGCTGATGCAATTGCTTGAGCACGTAACGCAGGTGTGCGTCCTGTTGTTCGTCGACGGTGAGCATGTTCGGCAACTGATCGAGCACTTCGCTCACCGCGTAACCGCTGACACGACTGAACGCTTCGTTGGCCTGAACGATGTAACCGGCCGGGTCGGTGATCAGGATCGCCGAAGTCGAATGCTCGAATACCGTGGCCGCCATGCGCAGGTCTTTTTCGGCGCGGCGTTGCTGGCTGATGTCGCGACCGACCCCGAGCACGCCTTCGAAGGCGCCGTGTTCGTCCCACACCAGCACCAGGCGCAGTTCGATCGGGATCTTGCGGCCATCGGCGCGCAGGCAGTCGAACAGGAACATCTGGGTCTGCACCTGACTGCGCAGGATGGCCAGTTGCTCGGGTTTGTCCAGGGCTTTGCTGACCCTGTCCATCAGGTGATAGATGCCGTTCAGTTGCTGCGGGTTGGCGATGGTCGACTGCCAGCCGTTCTGGAAAATCCACTCGGCGTCGTAGCCCAGCACCGCTTGCACCGACGGGCTGACGTAGTTGAGCGACAGCTTGCTGTCAGTGGAGAAGATCACGTCACTGATGCTTTCGGCGAGCATCCGGTAGCGCTGCTCGCTGTCGCGCAGGGATTCGCTGGCCTCGATCTGCTCGGTGATGTCCTTGGCCACGCCGATGATCCGCGTGACCTGATCGTGCTTGTCCCGGGCCAGCGCCTGTTCGCGGATATCGAAACGCCGCCACTTGCCGTCGCGATGGCGGAAACGCAACTGGCATTGCAGCAACTGGCTGTAACCGGCGTGACGCTGCATTTGCCGCGAGCGGTGGTAATAGTCGGCGTCTTCCGGGTGCAGGAGGATTTCCCAGAAGTACTCGCCCATCTGGTGCAGTTCGCTGCGGTTGTAACCGAGGGTCTGGCCCAGGTGGTGGTTGCTGAAAATCATCCGCTGGCTGATCACATCCTGCACGTACAGGTGATCCGGCACGGTGCGCACCACGTCCGACCAGAAGCCCTCGCGCTCCAGCAGCGACAGTTCGATCAGCTTGCGGCTGGTGATGTCGTTGATGCTCAGGATCACGGCTTTGTAGTCGTGTTGCTCATGAGGCAGGCGCAGCACCAGCCACAGGTGCTGGTCGCGGCCGTTGATGTCCGGCAGTTTGATTTCCAGTTCCAGCTGCTTTTGTTGCTGGAGTACGGCATCGAGCACTTGATTGCCGATCGCGCACTGGCTGTGCGGGTGACCGTCGATCAGCAGTTGCCAGGCGTGGTCGCAGGAGTTGACGTTGAGCAGTTGCAGCGCCACCTGATTGACCTCGGTGACTCGCAGTTCCTGCAGCAATTGCTGACGCTGTTGCGGTTGATCGAGCCAGGCCTTGAGCTGGTCGCCGGTCTGGATCTGGTTTTTTTCGAAAACCTGTTTCAGTCCCGAAAGATCCAGCACGCACAGCGCCACGCCGGTGCCTTCGAAAATATCCTGATAACGACGGCGCCCTTCATGCACCTGACGCTGACGGCGGCGCATGTTCAGCAAGGCAATGAACGGCAGCAGGGACAGCGCCAGACCCAGCAGGCATTTGCCGATGAACGCCGGCAGCAGCTCTTCGAGCACATGTTGCCGGTCGAACAGCCCGCGCAGTTGCCAGTCGCTGCTGCTCAGCGGCACGGTCAGCACGCTGTTGGCCAGATCTTCGGGTGTCAGGGTGCTGGCCTTGGTGGAAGGCAGGCCTTCGTCACGGCTGATGATCTGGTGATTGATGCGGTTTTCCACCAGCCACAGCGGGCGGATGCCGGTCTCGCCCTGTTTGGTCAGCGAGGCAAAGAAGGTCGGGGTCAGGCGCAGGGCCCAGTAGCCGCGCGTGCTGCCGCTGGCCTGATGCAATAACAGATGCACCACCGAGCCGTCATCGGCGTTGCTGAAATAATGTGCCTGGGCGTGGCTGCGGCGCACCAGATCGCTGAGGTAGTCGGCGTCCTTGCTATCGGTGGCGCTGTCGCTGAGGATTTTCCCCGACGGGCTGAGCAAGGCCATGCTCTGCAGGTCAGGCAAGGATTTCTGCAGCTTGCGCAGCAGCGCCTGCTGTTCGTCGGCAGACTGCGGCTGTTCGACGATCGGTAGCAGATTGAGCGCGATCTGCGCGTTCAGCGACATGTTCAGGCTGACTTGCGAGGCGAGATCGGCGGTGTAATCGATGGTGTACTGACGCTGGTTTTTTTGGGTTTCGCGCAGCTGATCAAGCAGTTGCCAGAACAGCAATGCCAGCAGCATCAGCACCAGCGTCGCCAGCGCGCCTTTCAATGTTCCGCGCAGGGACGAGCCGGGCGCCGGTTGGGTGCTGCTCACAGAGGCTGGCGGAGTGACATTGGACAAGCTGTAATCCTGCGGTTTGGCTGGACTGGCGCGACGTGCACTATAAGCCGGACGCCCAAAGGGCGGCTAGCATGCCTTGAGTTGTGGCGAAGTGCCAGCCCCGCTCGGCTGGACTGCCTTCTGTCATTCAGGTAGCTTTGCCGGTTACGCGGGAGCGTTCCAGCTCCTAGACTCAGACTTTTTCAGCGCGCACGCATTGATGGCCATCAAGTGGTCAAGTGAACGACGCGCATCGGTCTGGCCGGGCATCGCCTGCGCTCCAATCATTCATCTGTCACTGACCCAAGGTTCTCCATGGCTCAATACGTCTTCACCATGCATCGGCTGGGCAAAGTTGTTCCGCCGAAGCGGGAAATCCTGAAAAACATTTCTCTGTCCTTCTTCCCGGGCGCCAAGATCGGTGTACTCGGCCTCAACGGTTCGGGTAAGTCCACGCTGCTGAAAATCATGGCCGGCGTCGACACCGAATTCGAAGGCGAAGCGCGCCCGATGCCGGAACTGAACATCGGTTATCTGCCGCAAGAGCCGCAACTTGATCCGACCAAGACCGTGCGTGAAGTGGTCGAGGAAGCGGTCAGCGTGATCAAGGATGCGCAAGCGCGTCTGGACGAGGTCTACGCCGCTTACGCCGACCCGGACGCCGATTTCGACAAGCTGGCCGCCGAACAGGCCAAGCTCGAAGCGATCCTGCAGGCCAGCGACGGTCACAACCTGGAGCGTCAACTGGAAGTCGCCGCCGATGCGCTGCGTCTGCCGGCCTGGGACGCCAAGGTCGAACACCTGTCCGGTGGTGAAAAACGTCGTGTGGCCCTTTGCCGTCTGCTGCTGTCCGCCCCGGACATGCTGCTGCTCGACGAACCGACCAACCACCTGGACGCCGACTCCGTTGCGTGGCTCGAACACTTCCTGCACGACTTCCCGGGCACTGTGGTAGCGATCACGCACGACCGTTACTTCCTGGACAACGTCGCCGGCTGGATTCTGGAACTCGACCGCGGCGCGGGCATTCCTTATGAGGGCAACTACTCGGGTTGGCTGGAAGCCAAGTCCGATCGTCTGGCCCAGGAATCCAAGCAGCAATCGGCCCACGAAAAAGCCATGAAGGAAGAACTGGAGTGGGTGCGCAAAGGCGCCAAGGCCCGCCAGTCGAAATCCAAGGCACGTCTGCAGCGCTTTGAAGAAATGCAGTCGCAGGAATTCCAGAAGCGTTCGGAAACCAACGAGATCTACATCCCGGCCGGTCCGCGCCTGGGCGACAAGGTCATCGAATTCAAGAACGTCACCAAGGGCTACGGCGATCGCGTGTTGATCGACAACCTGTCGTTCTCCATGCCGAAAGGCGCCATCGTCGGCGTGATCGGCGGTAACGGTGCCGGTAAATCGACCCTGTTCCGCATGCTGATGGGCAAGGAAACTCCGGACTCCGGCAGCATCGAGATCGGCGAAACCGTGCAACTGGCCTGCGTTGACCAGAGCCGCGAAGACCTGGACGGCAGCAAGACCGTGTTCCAGCAGATCTCCGACGGTTCCGACCAGATCCGCATCGGCAACTACGAGATCCCGTCGCGTACCTACGTCGGTCGCTTCAACTTCAAGGGCGGCGATCAACAGAAGTTCGTCAAGGACCTGTCCGGTGGTGAGCGCGGTCGTCTGCACCTGGCGCTGACCCTGAAGGAGGGCGGCAACGTCCTGCTGCTCGACGAACCGTCCAACGACCTCGACGTTGAAACCCTGCGTTCCCTGGAAGAAGCCCTGCTGGACTTCCCGGGCGCCGCCATTGTGATCTCTCACGACCGGTGGTTCCTTGACCGCGTCGCGACGCACATCCTGGCGTACGAAGACGACTCGCAAGCGGTGTTCTTCGAAGGCAACTACACCGAGTACGAAGCCGATCGCAAAAAACGCCTCGGCGAAGCAGCGGCCCAGCCACACCGGGTACGCCACAAGAAACTGGCCTGATTTCAGGTTGGTTGCATGAAAAAGCGGAGCCTTCGGGCTCCGCTTTTTTTTGCCTGCAATCCGCCATGATTTATAGCGTGTGTACTATTTGTTTTCATAAATGCGACATTTTTGTCTGTTGCTGTGTACAGATCGTTTGTTACAGTCCGGCTCAATCTCTTCCAACGACAACAAATTTGCCGAGACTTTTCCCATGATCGAATCCGTCGAATCCTTCCTCGCCCGTCTGAAAAAACGCGATCCGGATCAACCCGAATTTCACCAGGCCGTCGAAGAAGTCCTGCGCAGCCTGTGGCCGTTTCTCGAAGCCAATCCGCACTATCTGACCTCGGGGATTCTGGAGCGCATCTGCGAGCCGGAGCGGGCGGTGGTGTTCCGGGTGTCGTGGGTCGACGATCAGGGCAAGGTGCAGGTCAATCGGGGCTTCCGCATCCAGATGAACAGCGCCATCGGCCCGTACAAGGGCGGTTTACGCTTCCATCCCTCGGTGAATATGGGCGTGCTGAAATTTCTCGCCTTCGAACAGACCTTCAAGAACTCCCTGACTTCGTTGCCCATGGGCGGCGGCAAGGGTGGTTCGGACTTCGATCCGAAGGGCAAGAGCGACGCTGAAGTCATGCGTTTCTGCCAGGCGTTCATGAGTGAGCTGTACCGCCACATCGGCGCCGACGTGGACGTGCCGGCGGGCGATATCGGTGTCGGCGCACGGGAGATCGGTTTCCTGTTCGGTCAGTACAAACGCCTGAGCAACCAGTTCACCAGCGTGCTGACCGGCAAGGGCATGACTTACGGCGGCAGCCTGATCCGCCCGGAAGCCACCGGTTTCGGTTGTGTGTATTTCGCCGAGGAAATGCTCAAGCGCCGCGAGCAGACCGTTGAAGGCAAGCGCGTGGCGATCTCCGGCTCCGGCAACGTAGCGCAATACGCGGCCCGCAAAGTGATGGATCTGGGCGGCAAGGTGATTTCCCTGTCCGATTCCGAAGGCACGCTGTATTGCGAGGCCGGCCTGAGCGAAGAGCAGTGGCTGGCGCTGCTGGAGCTGAAAAACGTCAAGCGTGAACGGATCAGCGAGTTGGCGGCCGCATTCGGCCTGGAATTCCGCGCCGGTCAGCTGCCATGGTCGTTGCCGTGCGATATCGCACTGCCATGCGCCACCCAGAATGAACTCGACGCCGAAGCCGCCCGCACCTTGCTGCGCAACGGCTGCATCTGTGTGGCCGAGGGCGCGAACATGCCGACCACCCTTGAGGCTGTGGATATCTTTATCGAGGCCGGCATCCTGTTCGCGCCGGGCAAGGCATCGAATGCCGGCGGCGTGGCGGTCAGCGGTCTGGAGATGTCGCAGAACGCCATGCGCCTGCTGTGGACGGCGGGCGAGGTGGACAGCAAGCTGCACGGGATCATGCAGTCGATCCACCACGCCTGCGTGCATTACGGTGAGGAAAACGGGCGGATCAACTACGTCAAAGGCGCGAACATCGCCGGCTTCGTCAAGGTCGCCGACGCGATGCTGGCGCAGGGCGTGGTTTAAGGCAGATCGATGCGGATCACTTCGATCAGTTGATTGCCGGCCGGACGCTGCCACAGCACTTCGTCGTTGAGTCGCGCGCCAAGTAGCGCGCGGCCCAGCGGTGAGGCCCAGTTGATCAGGCCGTTGGCGGCATCGGCCTGATCTTCGCCGACCAGTTGCACCCGGCGCTCGGTGTTGTGTTCGTCGGCGTAGGTCACCCAACTGCCGATCTGCACCTTTTCGTTGGACGTCGGGGCTGGCGCGACCTGAGCGCTGCCGACCCGCTGATTGAAATAACGCAAATCCCGTTCGAGATCGGCCAGCCGCTGTTTGTCGGCCTGTTCGCCCATGGCCGTCTGTTCGGCGTGCAACGTCTGCAGCTCGGCGACTTTCGCCTGCAACTGGGCAAGCCCCTGCGGCGTGACGTAATTGGGCTGCGTGCTGACCTGCCGTTCGACCGGCTGATCGGCTTGCGCAGCGGCGTTGTCTTCGTTGACGAAAGCACGGCTCATGGTGACCTCCTGTGACAACCGTTGGGCCATGGTCGCAGGCTAAGGGTTTCGTCGGATGTCTGAAAACGACTTACTGCGAACGATAAGCCCGCGCGGCGCCCTGATCCTTCTGTTGCTGCCAGGCCCGCTCGCGCTCATCCCAGTGTTCGTTGCGATACTCCTCGCGATCCTTGTTTTCCAGCATCGCCTGACACTGGCGGAAACCGTCGCTCCAGCCCTCGGCGTATTGCGGATCCTTGAGATAGCGCGGCACGTTCTTGCGAAACTCGCCGCTGATCGAACCGGCCGCCTGCCTACCGCTGATGCAACCGTCATCGAAACCGTCGGCGAACGCCGGTGGATAACCCTTGGCGATCAGATCTTCGTGGGTGCTTTGACAGCCACCCAGCAACAGCAATACACCCACAAAACCCGCACACCGCCACATCTGACTCTCCCGCGCCGTTCTCCGGCTGACAGGGAAAGTCTAGAAGCGGATTCGTCGACGGGGTGTGAAAGGAAGATCAAAACCTCAGTAGTGATACCACTTCACTTCCAGCATCACTTCGGTCTCGGGCGTGGCCAGATGGCTGAATTCACGCTGCGCGCTCAGGCGCAGGCCCAGGTTGCGAGACAACTCCCACTGTTGATTCAGACTCAGGCTGCGGCGCACTTCGCCGTTGAAGAAGTAATCGCCCTTGGCCTCCACACTGAGATTGCCCAACGGATTTTTCCACAGCACACCGGTATTGAAACCGCCTGCGGGGGAAACGAACCCGGCGAAATCATTGTTGTGTTCAACACGCACGGTGCCGAGCGCAAACCCCAGTACATCATCACCCAGCGCCCAGGTTCCGCCACCGCCACCGTTGACATGGCTGACCAGGGTTTCGTCGTCATGCTTGCCCGGCACTCGCTCCAGACCTCCGGTGACTTGCCACGACAGCGGCTGCAGTAGCGCATTGCGCGGCGTCAATGAGCGGATGGTCGCCAGATCCAGTTGCTGGAACTGCCAGTGATTGCCTTCGTACTGGCGCAGCTTCATCTGCAGGATTTCGATCTGCGCGCCGAGGGGGAAACTCTCGGCGTTGTCGTTGAGGTCGTGATAGGCCATGCGCAAGCCGTACTCGCCAAACGCGCGGTCGCCGCGAGTGCCGAGGCCAGCCTGCCAGGTGCGTGATTCATGGCCATCTTCGGGCAGGCCTGGCTGCGGGATTTGCAGCTCCGGCGCCGGGTTCTTGTTGATCGCCCGCAGCAGTTCAAAACTGCGCTGTGCCCGTTGCGGATCACGTTCCTGGCCGTTGGCACGGTAGCGCTCCAGCCGATACGCCGCGTCGACGATCAGTGCTTGCCGGTCACGGGGCAGGGCCTTGAAGGCCGGGTCCTGCAATTGCTGCTGGTCGGCGCTGACTTTCAGCACCCAGTCCTGTTCTTCGCCGGTCAGTGGCTCTGCGCGGCTGAGCAATTCACGCTCGCGGGACGGGCGGTATTCGATGTGCTCGACCAGCCCGGCTTCTTTCACCGCTTTGACGGTGTCGGTGGGGATCGCGGTCAGCGGGAATTGCTCGGTCAGGCGCAGGCTCGGGCGCGCCACCTGCAACAGTTCGAGCAGGCGATAGGAGCAGTTTTCGTCGAAGAAGAAATAGTCGAACTGAATCTGCTTCAGCTCCCACACATGCTCGACCATGCGTGCGGTTTCGGCTTGTGTCAGGTTGAGCCGGTATTCCCACAGGTCGCGGTTTTCCAGGCTGCGGTATTCCGAGAGTTTTTCCTGATATGGCACCAGCGCGAACAGACCCGGATAACCGCCCATCAGGCCTTTCCAGGCATACAGGATGCTGTTGTCCGAGCCTTCGATGTAGGCGCCGAAGTTGATCGCGTAGCTGAGCAGCGAGGTCTTGTCGCTCTGCACATCGGCCTGATCGATGCGCAGCAGGGTGTGGCCGAACATCGACGACGGGCTGTTGAGGTAGGCCGCCGGGAAAATCATCACCGCGCTGTGGGGCGAGACGTCCTTGAACCATTTCTTGAATTCGGCGCAGTCCGGCGTCGGCAGGTCGGTCAGGTTGAGCTGATCTTTCAGCCAGCGCGTGCGGGCCGGGTAGACGCACTGGGCGTGTTGCTCACCGAGACTGGCCGGGGCGTACAGCGCCTGGACCGTGGCGGCCAGTTCATGGTCGGGGTGTTCGTTGCCGTCGGCGGCGATGAAGAACTTTTTGTCGCTGACGTAGCTGCGCCAGCCGCCGAGCTTGGCGGTTTCGTAATGGCCGAGGGAAATCCAGAAGCGGTCGTTGGCCAGTTGCTGCAAACGTTGAGGGTCGATGTGGGGCGCGGCGGACAGCGGGGCGCAGACACACAGCGCCAGCCAGGCAAGGCGTTTGAGCATAGGTGGCAACTTAAGTCGAAAGAAACAAAAGACCCAAGGAGGGCGGGCCGAAAAAACAAAACCCGCTTCCCGAAAGAAGCGGGTGGGGTCGAGCTTAAGCCTGAGTCGCGTACTTGGCCAGACGAGGGTCTGCTTTCAGCACGGCCAGGGTGTTGGTATGCACGTCTTCGGCGGTCACGTCAGCCTTGCTGAAGATCTGCTGGAAGTGCTCGTGAGTGACGGCGGCGAAGTGCGCACGGTCTTCCGGCGCCACGCCCAGTACCACGGCATAGGTCGTCAGCGCTTCGCCGTTGCCTTTTGCCATGTCTTCGGACAGCTCGTTCATCATGCCATTCATGGCAAACCAGGATTTGCCGCCGTAGGTCAGCGAGGCGTTGGTGGAGCAACCGTTGGTGCCGGAAGTCATGCCGAACGTCGCGTTGCCGGAGGTGCCGTTAGTGGTGGATGCCAGGAAGTGTGCCGGGGTGCCACGCTGACCTTCGAACAGCATGTTGCCCCAGCCGCAATCCGGACCGCCTGGCGCCTGAGCCATGGCGTTGATGGATACAGCGGTGAAGAGAGTACCGAGAAGAATCCGTTTCATAGCTTTGTTCTCTTTTATGTGCGTACCAATGGACAGGGTTCTGGCCCCGCTCTCTACATCAAAACGCCACTTGGCGAGTTTTCGTACAGACCTTCTGGCGCCAGTGGGCCGGTATTAGTTCCAGCCGCGCAGTTTGGAGTTTAGGCAGGTTCCCGTGGTTCCGTGATTTTTTGCAGCATATTCGTGATCCAGCCCGGTTTTGCGGGGCCGGCCGTGGGGCTGGCCGGTTGTCTATGCTTTGTCGTGTGGCGCGCCTTGCCAGTGGGGCACGGGCAGCGCCAGAATGCCGCTATCTGCCCCGCCTGATTGTTAAGGAAGCCCGATGCCTGATCCTGTTGCTGCCAGCTTGCGTCTAGCGCCCGAAGCGCTGACCCGTCCGTTTTCCGCTGAACAGTTCAGCTTCACTACCACCAATGATCTGGAGCCCTTTCGCGGTGTGCTTGGCCAGGAACGTGCGGTCGAAGCCTTGCAGTTCGGTGTGGCCATGCCACGCCCCGGTTACAACGTATTCGTCATGGGCGAGCCCGGCACCGGCCGTTTCTCGTTCGTCAAACGCTACCTGAAGGCCGAAGGCAAACGCCTGCAGACCCCGGCGGACTGGGTCTACGTCAACAATTTCGACGAGCCTCGCGAACCTCGTGCACTGGAGCTGCCATCGGGCAGCGCCGCGGCGTTCATCGGCGACATCAACGGCTTGATCGACAATCTGCTGTCGACTTTTCCTGCGGTGTTCGAACACCCGTCCTACCAGCAAAAGAAGAGCGCCATCGACCGCGCCTTCAACCAGCGCTATGACAAGGCACTGGACGTCATCGAGCGTCTGGCCCTGGAAAAAGACGTCGCCCTGTACCGCGACAGCAGCAACATCGCCTTCACCCCGATGCTCGAAGGCAAGGCGCTGGACGAGGCTGAATTCGCCCAGTTGCCGGAGTCCGAGCGTGAACGTTTCCATGAGGATATTTCCGGCCTCGAGGAACGCCTGAACGAAGAACTCGCCAGCCTGCCGCAGTGGAAGCGCGAATCGAGCAACCAGTTGCGTCAGCTCAACGAAGAAACCATCACTTTGGCGTTGCAGCCCTTGCTCGCACCGCTGTCGGAGAAGTACGCGGAAAACGCCGCAGTTTGCGGTTACCTGCAAGCGGTGCAGGTCTATCTGCTGAAAACCGTGGTCGAGCAACTGGTAGACGACAGCAAGACCGACGCCGTTGCGCGCAAGCTGTTGGAAGAACAATACGCGCCGAGCCTGGTGGTCGGCCATCCGGCCAGCGGCGGTGCGCCGGTGGTGTTCGAGCCGCATCCGACTTATGAAAACCTGTTCGGCCGCATCGAATACACCACCGATCAGGGCGCGCTTTACACCACGTATCGCCAATTGCGCCCGGGGGCGCTGCACCGCGCCAACGGTGGTTTCCTGATCCTTGAAGCGGAAAAAATGCTCGGCGAGCCATTCGTATGGGATGCGCTCAAACGCGCCCTGCAATCGCGCAAGCTGAAAATGGAATCGCCACTGGGCGAGATGGGCCGTTTCGCGACCGTGACCCTCAACCCACAGTTCATTCCGCTGAATGTCAAAGTCATCATCATCGGCGCGCGTCAGTTGTACTACACGCTGCAGGACCTCGATCCGGACTTCCAGGAGATGTTCCGTGTCCTGGTGGATTTCGACGAAGACATCCCGATGGTCGACGAAAGCCTGGAACAGTTCGCCCAGTTGCTGAAAACCCGCACGTCGGAAGAAGGCATGGCGCCGTTGACCGCCGACGCAGTGGCGCGTCTGGCGACTTACAGCGCACGTCTGGCCGAACACCAGGGGCGTTTGTCGGCGCGGATCGGTGATCTGTTCCAACTGGTCAGCGAGGCGGATTTCATCCGTCACCTGGCCAACGATGAAATGACCGACGCCGGCCACATCGAGCGCGCCCTGAAAGCCAAGGCTACCCGTACCGGCCGGGTGTCGGCGCGGATTCTCGACGACATGCTGGCGGGGATCATCCTGATCGACACCGACGGCGCGGCGGTCGGCAAGTGCAACGGTCTGACGGTGCTGGAAGTCGGCGACTCGGCATTCGGTGTGCCGGCGCGGATTTCCGCCACGGTGTACCCGGGTGGCAGCGGCATCGTCGACATCGAGCGCGAGGTCAACCTTGGCCAGCCGATTCACTCCAAGGGCGTGATGATCCTCACCGGTTATCTGGGCAGCCGTTACGCCCAGGAATTCCCGTTGGCGATTTCCGCGAGCATCGCCCTGGAGCAATCCTACGGTTATGTCGATGGCGACAGCGCATCGCTGGGCGAGGCTTGCACATTGATTTCGGCCTTGTCGAAAACCCCGCTCAAGCAGTGCTTCGCGATCACCGGTTCGATCAACCAGTTTGGCGAAGTGCAGGCGGTGGGCGGGGTCAACGAGAAGATCGAAGGCTTCTTCCGTCTCTGTGAAGCGCGCGGGCTGACCGGCGAGCAGGGCGCGATCATTCCGCACGCCAACGTCGCCACGCTGATGCTCGACGAGAAAGTGCTGGCGGCGGTGCGCGCCGGGCAGTTCCACGTTTACGCGGTGCGTCAGGCGGATGAAGCGCTGAGCCTGCTGGTGGGCGAGCCCGCCGGTGAGCCGAACGAGGAGGGCGAGTTCCCGGAAGGCAGCGTCAACGCGCGCGTGGTGGAGCGTCTGCGGGTGATTGCCGAAATGATCAGCGAAGAAGACCTGAAAGAAGCCGAGAAGGAACTGGCGCAGGAGACACTGGCCGAGGCCAAACCGGCGTAAGCCAGGCTGCAGTCAGAAAAATGGGAGCCTTGTGCTCCCATTTTGTTTTGTCGCGAACGTCGGCAAATGTGCCATCACTCTGGCGTCAATATTCACACAATGACCATTCGGCGCCTTCTGGTTCTGCGCGGTTGGCGCGGCGGACTTTTCTTCTATTCTCAGCTCAAGGACATCGACAGTATCACGGGATCGAAACAGTCCTTCAGCAAGGGCTGAACACCGGCTTTACCGAGGGTCGCCGCCATGTCGCGCAACCTCTGCCTCACCCGTCAGTGCCTGGGTCTCGTGACCCGAATCGAATGCGCCATCAAGCCGTTGGCCGGCGATACCGGCATGTGGACTTTACTCTTCGCCGCCGGCATGGCCGGTGAACAACCTTCCGCCATCAAGGCCCAGGGCCCGTTCCACGGGCCGGTCGCCGCCGAATCGATCCTCGATACCATCGTCGAAAGCCTGACGATGCACGGCTACGAACTGGCCAATGATCCGCAGATCTGGTCCTTGCACCTGCAAGCCCAGTTGCGGCAGATCAACGGCGGGCGCGGACGCAATCTCGGCGTTTTCGATCATTAGCACCGATCAAGGCGCGGCGCCCTGGGTCTGCGCCTTCTCGAGCTTGACCTCAAAACCGTACTGCACGGTGGCGAGGTCGGTTCGCTGATAGGTTTCCACCTGCGTCGGGCGGCCGTAGAAATAGTGCACGCCGAACAGCGCCGGGCCTTCTGCGCTCGCGTCGTGGCTGACCGAAAGGATCTGCTTCAGGTAGTTGCCGCTGTCGTCCTTGACGAAGAATCGCCATTCGTTGGCCGGAAACAGCTTCAGGTTGACCACCAGTTCGTTGTTCCTGATTTCCAGACCTTTGGGCAATGCCTTGGCTTCGTAGGACTGTTTCGCCACCGTGGCGAGGAACAGTGGCATCGAACCGACGGCCACTGCCGGGGTTTCCGGAAACAGGTTCAAGTCATACGTGATGGTCGCTTGCAGCGGATCCACCTGATACGCCTCGGCCGGCAGTTCGATCGGCTCGTCGAGTTTGCCGTTGTGTTTTTCAGTGAAGAACGTCACCGGGCTTTCGCCGGGAGCCAGGTCGTCGCCCAGCAGTTCGTCATTGAAGGTCTTGCGGTGATCGAACTCGATGCGGGCGGCGCTGGGTTCTTCCACTGACTGGCGGATATGGATGCTTTTCTTCAGGTCGTCCTCGGTCAATGACGCACCCTTGAGCCAGTTAGGGGCCTGGTCGTCGTAGACGGTGATCGCCAGATCCAGCGGCTGCACGGTCTTCGCCGTGGTGTGCGAGTCGAATTCGCGGATCGGCAGGTCCAGTGGCTTGCGGGTGACGGTCGCCTCGGAAAAATCCAGCACGCTGACTTCAAGGGTGTCGATCGGGCCGTTGAAGTAAACCTTGTTGTAGCGGCGCGTATGCTGCTGTTCGAAGGTGCGCTGGTCGTCGTTCAGCTGTTTCTCGAGATCCTCGCTCCAGGCCTTTTGCTGTTGCAGGTGCGCCAGTTGTTTTTGATAGAAGGTGATCTGTTCGGGGCTTTCGTTGATAGCGCCGGCGCGCACCAGGTATTGCCCGGTCGTATCGCGGGCCTGGACGATCAGCGGATTGAGCGGCGTGCTGGCGACTTCCGGGGCAAGCGGCAGGCTGTTGCTGAATTCGACTTCGGCGTAGTTCTTTTCCAGCTTCAGCAGTTTCACGCTGAGGTTGGCATCGGTCCGGGTCTGGCCGACGTCTTTTTTGCCCAGGTCGAAACTGTGCAGGCGTTTCGGGGCGATGACTTCCACCTGACCTTGCAGGCTCACCGGACGCGGCCGGGTTTTCTTGTCGGCGTCCAGACCTTCGATGAACGGGTAGGTCACGGTCAGGTCATCGGGGTTGGTGACGTTGGAGCTGGAAGGGCTCAGTTGGATGCCCGGATCGGTTTCCGACCATTCCGGCTGGTAGGCGATCACCCGTTTGTTGCTCAGGGTCACCGATTGCCATTCCACGCCATGGGGGAACAGAAACCCGCCCGGAATGTTGAGGTTGAAGGGGAACACCGGCTGCAGGTCGGTGAGGTAATCGGAACTGGCGTCCTTGTGCAGCACGAACAGGCCGTTGATGAAGGTATCGACCAGCGCTTGAGGCGTCGGGTAATGCTTGAGCACGCCGAGGGCGTCTTCGCCGTATTCGGTTCTGGGCGGTTTGTTGTCGAGACGTTGTTGCGCGCGCTCCAGCAGCAGTAGCGAGCCGCCGAGTTCGGTCACGGCATCCTTGAGTTTCGGATCGGTGATGGCGTCCAGCGAATGTTCGAACTGCGCGGTCTTCTGTTCGAGGCTGAGCGGGTGTTTTTTTTCTTCACCGGGCGAGCAGCCTCCGACCGATAAGGCGAAGCAAATTCCGGCAGTCATTAACGGCAATCGCACATCCATTTCCAGTCGTCCTGTCCACTGTCGCTGGGCTGTCAATGGTTTGGACACTAGCAGAAAAACTTTGATACACACACGCAGGTGGCGGATTTTCGGGCGGTTTCTGGCTGTCATGGGGGGCTGGTATACTCGCCGCCGATTACAACCCCCCTTGTGTGAGAGTCAATGGAACGCTTTATCGAAAATGCAATGTACGCCACGCGCTGGCTGCTGGCGCCGATCTACATCGGGCTGTCCCTCGGGCTGCTGGCGCTGGCATTGAAATTCTTCCAGGAAGTGTTTCATGTCATTCCCAACGTGTTCTCCATGGCCGAGTCCGAGCTGATTCTGGTGCTGCTGTCGCTGATCGACATGGCGCTGGTCGGCGGCTTGCTGGTGATGGTGATGATTTCCGGCTACGAGAACTTCGTGTCCGAGCTGAACATCGACGAAGGCAAAGAGAAGCTCAGCTGGCTGGGCACCATGGACTCCTCGTCGCTGAAGATGAAAGTGGCGGCGTCGATCGTGGCGATTTCTTCGATCCACCTGCTGCGGATCTTCATGGACGCCAAGAACGTCGATCCCCAGCATCTGATGTGGTACGTGATCATCCACATGACCTTCGTGGTCTCGGCGTTTGCCATGGGTTACCTGGACAAGCTCACCAAGCACTGATGAGTTGTCGAAAGTTGTAACAAAACCGCCCGTCTGTTGCGAAACAGACGGGCGGTGTCGTTTGTGGCTTGTGCTTTGGTGCGCCGAGGCATATCCCTGTAGGCGTCCCGGCTCGCCACAGCGTGAGGTGCGTTCATGAACCTGCAAGAGTTGAATGCGTTTGCCATCGCCAGGAAGGTCGATGAGCTGAACCTGATCTCCATGGAGGGCGGAATCTACCTGCTCGAGGCGCGGATGCACGGCGCGGCGTACCCGTTGAGCGATCCCCAGGGCAAGATGCTGATGCTGCGTTCGGTGGAGCATGCCCGGGATGTCCTGCACAACTTTCCGGTGCTGCCGTTCAACCTGGTCCACACCTCGGTGCACGACGAAATGTGCGGACTTGGTGCCAGTGCGGAAGAAAGCCTGAAAGTCCCGCTGGCCTGGCGCTCGGCACTGTAGGGCCGAGGGCCTGATCAATGGCGGAACATCTGTGCTAGTCTGCTCGCCCTTTTGGTTCCGGGCGCGCCGGGACGCGCTGTGCACGCACGGCATGTCCTGAGGCCGTCCGCACAGCGGAGCAGTGTCATGTCCGAAGTAAATCTGTCCACCGACGAAACCCGCGTCAGCTACGGCATCGGCCGTCAGCTGGGTGACCAGCTGCGCGACAACCCGCCACCGGGTGTCAGCCTGGACGCCATCCTGGCCGGTCTGACCGACGCATTCGCCGGCAAGCAAAGCCGTGTGGGTCAGGAAGAGCTGTCCGCCAGCTTCAAAGTGATCCGCGAAATCATGCAAGCCGAAGCCGCTGCCAAGGCTGAAGCCGCCGCTGGCGAAGGTCGTGCGTTCCTGGCCGAAAACGCCAAGAAAGACGGCATCACCACCTTGGCTTCCGGTCTGCAATTCGAAGTGCTGACTCAGGGCGAAGGCGCCAAGCCATCCCGTGAAGACAACGTGCGTACTCACTACCACGGCACACTGATCGACGGCACTGTGTTCGACAGTTCCTACGAGCGTGGCCAGCCTGCAGAATTCCCGGTTGGCGGCGTGATTGCCGGCTGGACCGAAGCCCTGCAACTGATGAATGCCGGCAGCAAATGGCGTCTGTACGTGCCGAGCGAACTGGCTTACGGCGCTCAAGGCGTTGGCAGCATCCCGCCGCACAGCGTTCTGGTGTTCGACGTCGAGCTGCTCGACGTTCTGTAATCCCGTTACCCTGCACAAGCGTGGCTTGTGCAGGGTTTCTCCGCCGTTCTCATACTTCGATCTTGTGATGCAGCTCACTGGTCGGGCGCAACGCCCGGGCATAGCAGAACAGGAACAGATTGCGCACCAGCTCCTTGAGCACCATCGGTTCGCTGGAACTCAGGCCACTGACGTCCAGATCCCCTTGATCCTGCAATTCATGCAGGGCTTCTTCTTCCAGTACTGCACAGACTTCCCCGGTTTCCCGATGCAGGATCCTGAGGTACGGGTGCGGGCGATCCAGCCAGGCGTCGATCAAATAAGTCATGGTTCTCATCTCCATTGAAAGGGTTTCAATGAGAATAATTCTTATTCGTCAAATAGCAAGCGCCTATTGGCGGTTCGCGATTTTTTATGGGTAAAGATTGCGTAAGGTCAAAACGGCTGGCGTTTGGCTATTGCGTGGTTTTGCTGGAGATAGCGGGGGAGGGCGAAGCTCCATCCCACGGCGGGCGCGGGATGGAGGACAGCAGACTCAGACTTTTCTGACGAACTCGGATTTGAGTTTCATCGGGCCGATGCCGTCGATCTTGCAGTCGATGTCGTGGTCGCCGTCGCACAGACGGATGTTCTTCACCTTGGTGCCGACCTTGACCACCAGCGAGGTGCCCTTGACCTTCAGGTCCTTGATCACGGTGATGGTGTCGCCGTCCTGCAGGACGTTGCCGACCGAATCTTTCTTCACGGCATCATCGGACGCCACTTCGGCTTCACCGCCGGCAGACCACTCGTGGGCGCACTCCGGGCACACCAGTTGGGTGCCGTCTTCGTAGGTGTATTCGGAATTGCATTTCGGGCAGGGTGGCAACGTGCTCACTAAGGCTCCTTGGAGAGGGGGTTGTTAAAAGTCGCACATTGTATAAGGTTTTAGCTGCGGATGGCAGGCAACAAAAAACCGCAGGCTCCGGCGGAGGCTGCGGTTTCTTGATGGTGCGGCGTTGATCAGTGCGTGCGGGCGACCGCGAACTCGCTCAGTTCAACCAGTGCATCGCGGTATTCGCTGGCCGGCAGCGCTTCGAGGCACTTGATCGCACGGGCCACATAATCGCGAGCCAGTTGTGCGGTGTACTCCAGCGAACCGGACGCCTCCACGGCAATGCGGATGCTTTCCAGGTCTTCGATCCCGCCTTTCTGGATCGCCTGGCGTACCAGTGCGGCTTGCTCTGGCGTGCCTTCGCGCATTGTGTAGATCAGCGGCAGGGTCGGCTTGCCTTCGGCCAGATCGTCACCGACGTTCTTGCCCAGGGTTTCGGCGTCGCCCTTGTAGTCGAGCAGGTCGTCGACCAACTGGAACGCCACGCCCAGGTGATCGCCGAAGGTGCGCAGGGCTTCGCTCTGCTCGGCGGTGGCACCGGCCAGCGCCGCGGCGCTGTGGGTCGAGGCCTCGAAGAGCATCGCGGTCTTGCCGCGGATGACTTCCATGTAGGTTTCTTCGGTGGTGCTGGCGTCACGGACCTTGGACAGCTGCAACACTTCGCCTTCGGCGATGATGCGCGTGGCCTGGGACAGGATCTTCATCACCGGCATCGAACCCAGTTCGACCATCATTTCGAACGAGCGCGAGTACAGGAAGTCGCCGACCAGCACGCTCGGGGCGTTGCCCCACATGGCGTTGGCGGTCGAGCGGCCACGGCGCATGCCGGACATGTCGACCACGTCGTCATGCAGCAGGGTGGCGGTGTGCAGGAATTCGATGGTGGCGGCCAGCAGGCGCAAGTCGTCGCCTTCGCGACCGAGGGCCTTGCCGCACAGCAGCACTAATAAAGGACGCAGGCGTTTACCGCCGGCCGACGTGATGTAATCGCCGATTTTCGATACCAGCGGCACTCGGGAAGTCAGCTGCTTCTTGATGATGCCGTCGACGGCGCTAAAATCGTCCGCCACCGCGCGGTAGAAAGCTTGGGGTTGCATCAGCGACAGGTGCTCCAGAAGGGTTGCGCGGCATGCTAGGACCCACGTCCGGGCCTGTCAAGGCGCGATGGACGGCCCCTTGCATGACTCTTGTAGCTTGCGTACAATCGCGCACCCTGAACTTCCTGGGCAGCACCTGCCTTACGCAATTGCACTTGGGCCGTTCCAGCCCCATGCAGCCATGCCAGCCAATACCTCTTCTTATAAAGAGCTGGGTGAGCAGGATTATCGGAGAAATACCATGTACGCAGTAATCGTTACCGGCGGTAAGCAATACAAGGTCGCTGAAGGTGAATACCTGAAGATCGAAAAACTGGAAGTCGCTACTGGCGAATCCGTGACTTTTGACCGCGTTCTGTTGGTCGCCAATGGCGACGACGTGAACATCGGCGCACCTGTTGTTGCTGGCGCAACCGTCAAGGCTGAAGTGATCTCCCAAGGTCGTCACGATAAAGTCCGCATCATCAAGTTCCGTCGCCGTAAGCACCACATGAAGCGTATGGGCCACCGCCAGTGGTTCACCGAGATCAAAATCACCGGTATTCAGGCTTAATTACAGCCTAATTCCTCACTAGGAGAATTGAACTCATGGCACACAAAAAAGCTGGTGGTAGTACCCGTAACGGTCGCGACTCAGAAGCCAAACGCCTTGGCGTGAAGATGTATGGCGGCCAGGTCATCAAGGCCGGCAACATCATCGTGCGTCAGCGCGGCACCCAATTCCACGCTGGCTACGGCGTTGGCATGGGTAAAGATCACACCCTCTTCGCGAAAATCGAAGGCGTGATCAAGTTTGAAGTAAAAGGCGCCTTCGGTCGTCGTTACGTGAGCGTTGTCGCAGCCTAACTGCGAGAGTGCTGGAGAAGCCCTGTCTTGCGACGGGGCTTTTTCGTTTGTGGGGTGAGTCTCTTGCAAAGCTGTTTGTATGGGCTGCCGGCGTGCGATGCAGGTCGTGGATTGGGGTCGCTGCGCTCATTTTTGCAAGAGTCTTATGTCTTGATTGTTTTTCGGCTCGTCCGTACGGCGAGAGGCGTTGGTTATGAAGTTTGTTGATGAAGTATCGATCCGCGTAAAGGCTGGCGACGGCGGCAATGGCTGCATGAGTTTCCGTCGGGAAAAATTCATTGAAAACGGCGGTCCGAACGGTGGTGACGGCGGCGACGGCGGTTCCATCTTCATGATGGCCGACGAAAACCTGAACACCTTGGTGGACTACCGCTACACCCGGCACTTCGATGCCGAGCGTGGCTCCAACGGCGGCAGCACCGACTGCACCGGCAAGAAGGGTGAAGATCTGGTTCTGCGCGTGCCGGTTGGCACCACGATCATTGACTCTGCAACCCAGGAAGTCATCGGCGACCTGACCAAGTCCGGTCAGAAGCTGATGGTGGTGCAGGGCGGCTGGCACGGTCTGGGCAATACCCGTTTCAAATCCAGTACCAACCGTGCGCCGCGTCAGACGACGCCGGGCAAGCCGGGTGAGCAGCGTGACCTGAAACTGGAAATGAAGGTTCTGGCTGACGTCGGTCTGCTGGGTCTGCCGAACGCTGGCAAAAGTACCTTTATCCGTTCCGTTTCGGCTGCCAAGCCGAAAGTTGCCGATTACCCGTTCACTACTCTGGTGCCAAACCTGGGTGTGGTCAGCGTCGATCGCTGGAAAAGCTTCGTCATTGCCGACATTCCGGGTCTGATCGAAGGTGCTTCCGACGGCGCGGGTCTCGGTATCCGTTTCCTCAAGCACCTGGCGCGTACCCGTCTGCTGCTGCACCTCGTGGACATGGCGCCGCTGGACGAAAGCAGTGCGCCGGATGCTGCTGAAGTGATCGTCAACGAGCTGATCAAGTTCAGCCCGTCCCTGGCGGAGCGTGATCGCTGGCTGGTGCTGAACAAGTGCGACCAGATCCTTGAAGAAGAGCACGAAGAGCGCGTCAAGGAAATCGTTGAGCGTCTGCAGTGGGAAGGTCCGGTCTACGTGATTTCGGCCATCGCCAAAGAAGGCACCGAGCGCCTGACGCGCGACATCATGCGTTACCTCGAAGATCGTGCCGATCGCCTGGCCAATGACCCGGCCTACAAGGAAGAGCTGGCCGATCTCGATCAGCGCATCGAAGACGAAGCCCGGGCTCAGTTGCAGGCTCTGGACGACAAGCGTGCCCTGCGTCGCAGTGGCGTGAAGTCGGTCCACGACATCGGCGACGATGACTGGGACGAAGAAGATGTGGATGACGAAGACGGTCCGGAAATCATTTACGTGCGTGACTGATTCGTTGAAGTAAACTTAAGCGCCGCTCAATCGAGCGGCGTTTTGGTATCTGGAAATCGATTGTTGGTCACGAGTAACCAAGAATAACGTCACGGGCAGCGCTGGGTCGCGCTGTCCTCAAGCTAAGGTTGAAGATGATGCGGAGCAAGGTGACAGGTGCGCAGCGTTGGGTCGTGAAGATCGGCAGCGCTTTGCTGACAGCAGATGGCAAGGGTCTTGATCGCAAGGCGATGGGTGTCTGGGTCGAGCAGATGGTGGCTTTGCATGAGGCTGGCGTCGAGTTGGTGCTGGTGTCCTCCGGGGCAGTGGCGGCCGGCATGAGCCGTTTGGGCTGGACCGCACGACCCAGTGCGATGCACGAGCTCCAGGCTGCCGCGGCAATCGGTCAGATGGGGCTGGTGCAGGCCTGGGAGTCGAGCTTTGCCGAGCACGGTCGGCACACGGCGCAGATTCTCCTGACCCATGACGACCTGTCTGATCGCAAGCGCTACCTCAACGCCCGCAGCACCTTGCGTGCGCTGGTCGAGCTGAAAGTCATTCCGGTGATCAACGAAAACGACACCGTGGTTACCGACGAGATCCGTTTCGGCGACAACGACACACTCGCTGCGCTGGTGGCCAACCTGGTCGAGGCTGATCTGCTGGTGATCCTGACGGATCGCGACGGCATGTTCGACGCTGATCCGCGCAACAACCCCGACGCGCAGCTGATTTACGAAGCGCGTGCCGATGATCCGACTCTGGATGCGGTGGCGGGCGGTACCGGTGGTGCGCTGGGTCGTGGCGGCATGCAGACCAAGCTGCGCGCGGCGCGTCTGGCGGCGCGTTCCGGTGCGCATACCATTATTGTCGGTGGGCGTCTGGAGCGGGTGCTCGATCGTCTGAAGGCGGGCGAACGCATCGGTACGCTGCTTTCGCCTGAGCGCGGCATGCTGGCAGCGCGCAAGCAATGGCTGGCCGGCCATTTGCAAACCCGCGGCACGCTGGTGCTGGATGATGGCGCGGTTTCTGCGTTGTCGGAAGGTCACAAGAGTCTGCTGCCGGTCGGCGTCAAACTGGTCCAGGGCAGCTTCCGTCGCGGTGAAATGGTGGTTTGCGTGGCGCCGGACGGTCGTGAGATTGCCCGTGGCCTGGCCAACTACAGCGCGCTGGAAGCACAAAAAATCATCGGTCAGTCGTCGGATGCGATTGTCGGTTTGCTGGGTTACATGGCTGAGCCGGAACTGGTTCACCGTGACAACCTGATTCTGGTCTGAGGAAAAGCGCAATGCGCATGGCAAAAGGATTGTTGGGCTTGCTGATGGCGTTGCCATTGCTGGCCTCGGCCGAGGAAATCGGCCAGGTATCGACGGTGTTCAAGTTTGTCGGGCCGAATGACCGGATCGTGGTCGAGGCCTTCGATGATCCAAAGGTTGAGGGTGTGACCTGCTATCTGTCGCGCGCCAAGACGGGTGGCGTGAAGGGTGGTTTGGGTCTGGCCGAGGATCGTGCCGAGGCATCCATTGCTTGCCGTCAGGTGGGGCCGATCAACTTCAAGGGTGAGTTGAAGGATGGCGAAGAGGTGTTCAAGGAACGCACTTCGCTGGTGTTCAAGACCATGCAGGTGGTGCGTTTCCTCGACAAGAAGCGCAATACCCTGGTGTATCTGGTCTACAGCGACCGCCTGATCGAGGGCAGTCCGCAGAATGCGGTGACAGCGATTCCGATTCTGCCGTGGGCGCCAGTCCATTAATCTGGACGTAAATAAAAAGAGGAGCCGGTTGGCTCCTCTTTTTTTTGCGTTTGTTTTCAGCAAATCGCAGGCAATAAAAAACCGACCCTGAGGTCGGTTTTTTAATGATTACGTCGCTTAGGCAGCAGCTTTCAGTGCCTTGACGTGACCATTCAGGCGGCTCTTATGGCGAGCAGCCTTGTTCTTGTGGATGATGCCTTTATCGGCCATGCGGTCGATAACTGGCACAGCCAGAACGTATGCAGCTTGAGCTTTTTCAGCGTCTTTTGCGTCGATGGCTTTAACTACATTCTTGATGTAGGTACGAACCATGGAACGCAGGCTGGCGTTGTGGCTGCGACGCTTCTCAGCCTGTTTTGCACGTTTTTTGGCGGAAGGTGAGTTGGCCACCGTCGAGCTCCTCGAAAGACTTTTTAGGAAATAGCAAACAAAATAGGCCGCGAATCATGCCGATGAAGAGATGTCTTGTCAAGGGCGCTTGAGACGTTCCGCTAAGTGGTAGGTATAAAGAGGCGGGATATTTATTTCCGGCGCTTGACCTGTAAACTCGCGAGCTTTGGCTCTGTGCTGTTGCGGCGCGGAGTATCGCACAAGTAGGCGCATTGTTCGCCTGCTGTTTATCGACAGGCACAAATTCCTTCAATGAATCTGCTCAAATCGTTGGCCGCCGTCAGCTCTATCACGATGCTTTCCCGGATTCTCGGGTTTGTCCGCGACACGCTCATTGCGCGTACATTCGGCGCCGGAATGGCGACCGACGCCTTCTTCATCGCCTTCAAACTGCCCAATCTGCTGCGGCGAATCTTTGCCGAGGGCGCGTTTTCACAGGCATTCGTGCCGATTCTTGCCGAATATAAAAGTCAGAAAGGCGAGGAGGCGACCCGTACCTTTATTGCCTATGTGACGGGGCTGCTGACGCTGGTTCTGGCGCTGGTCACTGCGCTGGGCATGATTGCCGCGCCCTGGGTGATCTGGGCCACGGCACCGGGTTTCACCGATACGCCGGAAAAATTCCAGCTGACCTCCGATCTGCTGCGAGTGACCTTCCCCTATATATTGCTGATCTCCCTGTCATCGCTGGCGGGGGCGATCCTCAATACCTGGAACCGTTTCTCGGTGCCGGCGTTCGTGCCGACCCTGCTGAATATCAGCATGATCGTGTTCGCGCTGCTCCTGACGCCGTACTTCAATCCACCGGTCATGGCGCTCGGCTGGGCGGTGCTGGTCGGTGGTCTGGCGCAGTTGCTCTACCAACTGCCGCACCTGAAAAAGATCGGCATGCTGGTGCTGCCACGTCTGAACCTGCGTGACACGGGTGTCTGGCGAGTGATGAAGCAGATGCTGCCAGCGATCATCGGTGTGTCGGTCAGTCAGATTTCCCTGATCATCAACACCATCTTCGCCTCGTTTCTGGTGGCGGGCTCGGTGTCGTGGATGTACTACGCCGACCGTTTGATGGAGCTGCCGTCCGGCGTGCTGGGTGTGGCACTGGGCACGATCCTGCTGCCGACCCTGGCCAAGACCTACGCCAGCAAGGACCGTCACGAGTACTCGCGGATTCTCGACTGGGGCCTGCGCCTATGCTTCGTGCTGGTGTTGCCGTGTGCTTTGGCGCTGGGGATCCTGGCCGAGCCGTTGACGGTTTCGCTGTTCCAGTACGGCCAGTTCAGCGGTTTTGATGCGGCCATGACTCAACGGGCGTTGATTGCCTATTCTGTCGGTCTGCTCGGGATTATCGTGATCAAGGTGTTGGCACCGGGCTTCTATGCGCAACAGAACATCCGTACGCCCGTGAAAATCGCAATCTTCACCCTGGTGGTCACGCAGTTGTTCAACCTGGTGTTGATCGGGCCACTGGCCCATGCCGGTCTTGCACTGGCGATCAGTGCCGGTGCCTGCCTGAACGCCGGGCTGCTGTTCTATCAACTGCGCAAACAGCAGATGTACCAACCACAGCCGGGCTGGCTGAAATTCGGTTTGAAGCTGCTGCTCGCGGTGGCGGTGATGTCGGCCGTGCTGTTGATCGGCATGCATTTCATGCCGGCGTGGGATCAGGGCCACATGCTGGAGCGCTTCCTGCGCCTGGGCGTGCTGGTGGTTGCCGGCGTGGTCGCTTATTTCGGTATGTTGCTGTTGCTCGGTTTCCGCCTGCGTGACTTCAATCGCAAGGCGTTGAGCTGAGGTTTCACCCTTGAAAGACGGGCGCGGGCCGGCAGTTTTGTCGGCTCGTTCACTTTGGGTTACGGTGTTGCCTGTCGTCGGCCGTCGGGTGTGGTTATAATCGGCCACTTTATGAGCAAGAAGCGCGTTATGCAGCTGGTTCGAGGCCTTCACAACTTGCGCCCCCAGCATCGGGGCTGCGTCGCCACTATTGGCAACTTTGACGGTGTTCACCGTGGTCACCAGGCCATCCTGGCCCGACTGCGTGAGCGTGCGCTCGAGTTGGGCGTACCCAGCTGCGTGGTGATTTTCGAGCCGCAGCCACGGGAATTCTTTGCCCCGGAGACCGCGCCGGCGCGTCTGGCCCGGTTGCGCGACAAGCTGCAACTGCTGGCCGCCGAAGGTGTTGATCGGGTCTTGTGCCTGGCCTTCAACCAGCGCCTGAGCAAACTCAGCGCCAGTGAATTCGTCGATACGATTCTGGTGGATGGCCTGGGTGTGCAGCATCTGGAAGTCGGCGACGATTTCCGCTTCGGTTGCGACCGCCTCGGCGATTTCGATTTTCTGCTGCAGGCCGGGCAGGTTCACGGTTTTACCGTGGAAGCCGCGCAAACCGTCGAGCTGGATGGCATTCGTGTCAGCAGCACTCAGGTGCGCAACGCGTTGGCCGCCGCCGATTTTGCCCTGGCTGAACGCTTGCTTGGGCGCCCGTACCGGATTGCCGGTCGCGTGCTGCATGGCCAGAAACTGGCCCGCCAACTGGGTACGCCCACGGCGAACATTCAACTCAAGCGCCGTCGCGTGCCGTTCACCGGGGTTTACCTGGTCGACGTCGACATCGACGGCAAGACCTGGCCCGGCGTCGCCAACATCGGCGTGCGGCCCACGGTGCAAGGTGACGGCAAGGCCCACCTTGAAGTACATCTTTTGGATTTTGCCGGCGATCTGTATGACCGGCGTTTGACGGTGGTTTTCCACCAGAAGCTGCGCGAAGAGCAGCGTTTCGCCTCCCTGGAGGCATTGAAAACGGCGATCAGCGCGGATGTCGCCGCCGCCCGTGCACTAGCCGCACCTAGCGCCCATCGCTAATGAAGAGCCTTAAATGACCGACTATAAAGCCACGCTAAACCTTCCGGACACCGCCTTCCCAATGAAGGCCGGCCTGCCACAGCGCGAACCGCAGATCCTGCAGCGCTGGGACAGTATTGGCCTGTACGGAAAGTTGCGCGAGATTGGCAAGGATCGTCCGAAGTTCGTCCTGCACGACGGCCCTCCGTACGCCAACGGTACGATCCACATCGGTCACGCACTGAACAAGATTCTCAAGGACATGATCATCCGCTCGAAGACCCTGTCGGGCTTCGACGCGCCGTATGTTCCGGGTTGGGACTGCCACGGCCTGCCGATCGAGCACAAGGTTGAAGTGACCCACGGCAAGAACTTGGGCGCGGACAAGACCCGCGAACTGTGCCGTGCCTACGCGACCGAGCAGATCGAAGGGCAGAAGACCGAATTCATCCGTCTTGGCGTGCTGGGCGACTTCGCCAACCCGTACAAGACCATGGACTTCAAGAACGAGGCCGGTGAAATCCGCGCCCTCGCCGAAATCGTCAAGGGCGGTTTCGTCTTCAAGGGCCTGAAGCCTGTGAACTGGTGCTTCGACTGCGGTTCGGCCCTGGCCGAAGCGGAAGTCGAGTACGAGAACAAGAAGTCCTCGACCATCGACGTGGCTTTCCCGATCGCTGATGAAGCCAAACTGGCTGCCGCATTCGGTCTGCCTTCGCTGGCCAAACCTGCTGCCATCGTGATCTGGACCACCACCCCGTGGACCATCCCGGCCAACCAGGCGCTGAACGTTCACCCGGAATTCAACTACGCGCTGGTCGATATCGGCGACAAGCTGCTGGTTCTGGCCGAAGAGCTGGTCGAATCCTGCCTGACCCGTTACGGCGTTGAAGGCACCGTTCTGGCCACCGCGCCGGGTTCGGCGCTGGAACTGATCAATTTCCGTCACCCGTTCTATGACCGTCTGTCGCCGGTGTACCTGGCCGACTACGTTGAACTGGGCGCCGGCACCGGCGTGGTTCACTCCGCCCCGGCCTACGGTGTGGACGACTTCGTGACCTGCAAGAAATACGGCATGGTCAACGACGACATCCTCAACCCGGTTCAGAGCAACGGTGTTTACGTGCCGTCGCTGGAGTTCTTCGGCGGCCAGTTCATCTGGAAGGCCAACCCGGCCATCGTCGACAAACTGACCGAAGTCGGTGCGCTGATGCACACCACCGTCATCGAACACAGCTACATGCACTGCTGGCGTCACAAGACCCCGCTGATCTATCGCGCTACCGCGCAGTGGTTCATCGGCATGGACAAGGAGCCGGTATCCGGCGACACCTTGCGTCAGCGCTCGCTCAAAGCCATCGAAGACACCAAGTTCGTTCCGGCCTGGGGCCAGGCGCGCCTGCACTCGATGATCGCCAACCGTCCGGACTGGTGCATCTCCCGTCAGCGTAACTGGGGCGTGCCGATCCCGTTCTTCCTGAACAAGGAAAGCGGCGAACTGCACCCACGCACCGTCGAGCTGATGGAAGAAGTCGCCAAGCGCGTCGAAGTCGAGGGCATTGAAGCCTGGTTCAAACTCGACGCTGCCGAACTGCTGGGCGATGAAGCCCCGCAATACGACAAGATCAGCGACACCCTCGATGTCTGGTTCGACTCGGGCACCACGCACTGGCACGTCCTGCGCGGTTCGCACCCGATGGGCCACGAGACCGGCCCGCGTGCCGACCTGTACTTGGAAGGTTCCGACCAGCACCGTGGCTGGTTCCACTCGTCCCTGCTGACCGGTTGCGCCATCGACAACCACGCGCCGTACCGCGAACTGCTGACCCACGGCTTCACCGTGGACGAGTCCGGCCGCAAGATGTCCAAGTCCCTGGGCAACGTGATCGCGCCACAGAAAGTCAACGACACCCTGGGCGCCGACATCATGCGTCTGTGGGTCGCTTCGACCGACTACTCCGGCGAAATGGCCGTGTCCGAGCAGATCCTGCAGCGCAGCGCGGATGCCTATCGTCGTATCCGTAACACCGCGCGCTTCCTGCTTTCCAACCTGACCGGTTTCAACCCGGCCACCGACCTGCTGCCGGCTGAAGACATGCTGGCGCTGGATCGCTGGGCGGTGGACCGTACCCTGCTGCTGCAGCGCGAGCTGCAAGAGCACTACGGCGAATACCGTTTCTGGAACGTCTACTCGAAGATCCACAACTTCTGCGTGCAGGAGCTGGGTGGTTTCTACCTCGACATCATCAAGGACCGCCAGTACACCACCGGCGCCGACAGCAAGGCCCGCCGTTCGTGCCAGACCGCGCTGTTCCACATCTCCGAAGCGCTGGTGCGCTGGATCGCACCGATCCTGGCCTTCACCGCCGACGAGCTGTGGCAATACCTGCCGGGCGAGCGCAACGAATCGGTGATGCTCAACACCTGGTACGAAGGCCTGACCGAGTTGCCGGAAGGCTTCGAGCTGGGTCGCGAGTACTGGGATCGCATCATGGAAGTGAAGGTCGCGGTCAACAAAGAGATGGAAATCCAGCGCGCGGCCAAGGCCGTCGGTGGCAACCTGCAAGCCGAAGTGACGCTGTACGCCGAAGACGCCCTGAGCGCCGACCTGGCCAAGCTGAGCAACGAGCTGCGCTTTGTACTGATCACCTCGACTGCCAGCGTTGCGCCGTTCGTGCAGGCTCCGGCCGAAGCTGTGGCCACCGAAGTCAGCGGCCTGAAGCTGAAGATCGTCAAATCCGCCTTCCCGAAATGCGCCCGTTGCTGGCACTGCCGTGAAGATGTCGGCGTGAATCCGGAGCATCCGGAAATCTGCGGCCGTTGCGTGGACAACATCGATGGCGCCGGCGAGGTTCGTCACTATGCCTAATGCCGTTGGCCGTTTCGGACGGCTGAGCTGGCTCTGGTTGAGCTTGCTGGTCCTGGTCATCGACCAGGCCAGCAAGTTCTACTTCGAAGGCAAGCTCGAGATGTACCAGCAGATCGTGATCATTCCCGATTACTTCAGCTGGACCCTGGCCTACAACACTGGCGCGGCATTCAGCTTCCTGGCTGACAGCTCCGGCTGGCAGCGCTGGCTGTTCGCCCTGATCGCCGTGGTGGTCAGTGCGGTGCTGGTGGTCTGGCTCAAGCGCCTGGGCCGCAACGAAACCTGGCTGGCCATCGCGCTGGCGCTGGTGTTGGGCGGCGCGCTGGGCAATCTGTATGACCGCATTGCCCTGGGCCATGTGATCGACTTCATTCTGGTGCACTGGCAGAACCGCTGGTACTTCCCGGCGTTCAACTTCGCCGACAGCGCCATCACCGTTGGCGCGGTGATGCTGGCACTGGACATGTTCAAAAGTAAAAAAACCGGAGAAGCCGTTCATGACTGAACAGGTATTGGCCGAGCAACGCATCGGCCAGAACACGGAAGTCACTTTGCATTTTGCATTGCGCCTGGAGAACGGCGACACGGTCGACAGCACCTTCGACAAGGCCCCGGCGACCTTCAAGGTCGGCGACGGCAACCTGCTGCCGGGTTTCGAAGCGGCGCTGTTCGGCTTCAAGGCGGGTGACAAGCGCACCCTGACCATCGAACCGGAAAATGCATTCGGTCAGCCGAACCCGCAGAACGTGCAGGTCATTCCACGTTCGCAGTTTGCGGACATGGAGCTGTCGCCGGGGCTGCTGGTGATCTTCAACGATGCGGCCAATACTGAGCTGCCGGGTGTGGTGAAAGAGTTCGACGACGCGCAAGTGACCGTCGATTTCAACCACCCGCTGGCCGGCAAGACGCTGACCTTTGACGTGGAAATCTTCTCCGTCAAAGCGCTGTAAACGCTGTTCTGCGGGGGCCGGACCGGCCTCCGCATTGATCTGAATTTTTCGCGCGCAAGACACGAGGCACAGCATGCAAATCAAACTCGCCAACCCCCGTGGCTTCTGCGCCGGCGTGGACCGGGCGATCGAAATCGTCAACCGCGCCCTGGAAGTCTTCGGGCCGCCGATCTACGTGCGTCATGAAGTGGTGCACAACAAGTTCGTTGTCGAGGACCTGCGCAGTCGTGGCGCGATCTTCGTCGAAGAACTGGATCAGGTGCCGGACGACGTCATCGTGATCTTCAGTGCCCATGGCGTCTCGCAAGCCGTGCGTACCGAAGCCGCCGGTCGTGGCCTGAAAGTGTTCGACGCCACTTGCCCGCTGGTGACCAAGGTGCACATCGAAGTCGCCAAATACAGCCGCGACGGCCGTGAATGCATCCTGATCGGCCACGCCGGTCACCCAGAAGTCGAAGGCACCATGGGCCAGTACGACGCCAGCAACGGCGGCGCGATCTACCTCGTCGAAGACGAGAAAGATGTCGCCGAACTGCAGGTGCACAACCCTGAAAAACTGGCCTTCGTCACCCAGACCACCTTGTCGATGGACGACACCAGCCGGGTCATCGACGCCTTGCGCACACGTTTCCCTGCCATCGGCGGGCCGCGCAAGGACGACATCTGTTACGCCACACAAAACCGCCAGGACGCGGTCAAGCAACTGGCCGACGAATGCGACGTGGTGCTGGTGGTCGGCAGCCCGAACAGCTCCAACTCCAACCGCCTGCGCGAGCTGGCCGAGCGCATGGCCACGCCGGCGTACCTGATCGACGGTGCCGAAGACCTGCAAAAGAGCTGGTTCGATGGCGTCGAGCGCATCGGTATCACCGCCGGTGCCTCCGCGCCGGAAGTGCTGGTGCGTGGCGTGATCCAGCAGCTGCAGGCCTGGGGCGCCACCGGTGCCGACGAGCTGGCCGGGCGTGAAGAGAACATCACCTTCTCGATGCCTAAAGAGCTGCGCGTACGCTCGATCTGACCGCTTTATCCTTTCGACACAGCGCCTGTTCAGCCTTTTCGCTGACCAGGCGCACGCGACCGGTTGCTGCCAGCACCAGCTGAAGCTGGCTGACCGGTTCGCGGGTCGAACAGATGTGTAGTTTTCCTGCCTGAAACGCCCGCCCGGGCATCAGCGGTTGCCCCAGACTGCTGAACCGTATGTACCGACTGACAAACCAGTTGCCGACAATGGGCACTTGCCCATCACTGGCGTGCTCGACCAGAAGCGGGTTGCTGCTGTCCTCCGCGCCCTTGCCACTGACATCCAGAATGATCCGCCAGCCCCGGCTCCAGTCCCCGTCGATGCCGTGAATCACGACGCTCTGATTGCGCGTGATCGCCTGGGTTCGGGCATTGCGTATCCCGTTCATCAGCGACTCTGCGACTTGTTGGCGATGGATTGACTCCATCAGCGTTGTCAGCGCCGGGCCGACCAGCGACAGAACAATTGCGCCGATCGCCAGTCCCATGAGCAGTTCGACCAGACTGAATCCCTGTTGCGGCATGAGCATTTCCTCCTTGAAGCAGGGTGTTCGACGCGATCCGTGCGCCGGGCAGGGCAAATCAACCGACGCAAGCCAGCCGAATGTTCTAGGTTTACAGGGCAGGTATAGCCGACGGCAACGGAGGGCATCGATGGATCATCGTACAAAAGGTTTCACGCTGATCGAGGTGCTGGTGGCGGTCGCATTGGTTGTGATCCTGATCACGATGGCCGTCCCGGCGTTTACCCGATCGATCCAGGGCAGCAAGGCCGACACCGAAGTCGGCGACCTGCAGCGGGCGCTCAACTATGCGCGACTGGAAGCCATCGATCGCGGGACCACCATCCGGTTGCGGCCGACTGCCGGGGGCAGCGTCTGGACGGGGGAGTTGTCGGTCTACGACAGTACTGGCACTTCGGCCAATGTATTGCGGGTTGTTCCAGCGATGAGCAGTGGCGCGACTCTGACGCTAACCTCAGGAGTAACCACGCTGGATTTCAATAATCTGGGTGGTCTGGCGGCACCGTCCACGGCGGTGGTGTTCAGTTATACGCTGGGAACCCAAAGCAGGACGCTGAACGTGTGTCTGAACGGACGAATTCAATCGGGTGGAAGCTGCGGATGAGGGCAGGGAGCAGAGTTGCACAGGAAGGCATGTCGCTGATCGAAATCCTCGTTGCGCTGCTGGTGCTGACGGTCGGGTTGCTGGGGGCGGCGGCAGTTCAGCTAAACGCGCTGAAATACACCGACAGCTCGCGGATGACCAGTCAGGCGAGTTTCATCGCCTACGACATGATGGATCGCATCCGCGCCAACTCCGGTGCCGACTACACCGTCACGCCGCCGACTTCGGGCAACCTGAGCGTTACCCGGGACCAGGATCTCTACGATTTCACCACCAACATCGTCAATTTCGGCGGGCCGACCGCCACCGGCAGCATCACCCTCAACCAGCGGGTGTACACCATCACCATCAACTGGAGTGATTCACGGGCTGCCAATACCGCCAGTGCGCCAAACAGTTTTGTTCTGACCAGCCGTGCCACGGTAGATCCGGTGGCCACGCCATGAAGCGGCATAACCAGGGTTTCGGCCTGATCGAAATGCTCATCGCCCTGGCGCTGGGGCTGATCATCGTGCTCGGTGTCGTACAGACCTTTCTCGCAGCGAAGAACACCTACGTCAGCCAGAACTCTTCGGCGGCCATGCAGGAGGACGCACGGTTCGTGTTGAGCAAGATGATCCAGGAAATTCGCATGGTCGGGATGTTCGGCTGCCTCGGGACCATCACCGACGCCAGCACCAGCGGTGATTTCAACGCCGCGCAGATCACGCCGATCAGTTGGGACAACACCAATCTAAAGCTGACACTGGTCACTGCCGACGTTGGTAGTGGCGGCGGAACTCCGACCTGGACGGTGGTTTCCGATTGCCGCAACAGCGCAACGGCCTACAGCAACCTGCAGACGCCGGCGGCCGGGCAAATCGCCTTCCCGATCCGTCGTCTGGTCTACAGCTTCAGCAACAACCAGATTCTGATGGGCACCGGTGGTGGAACGCCGACCCAGCAGGTATTGGTGAACAACGTCAGTGCCTTTACGGTGATGTTCGGACTCGCCACGTCGGCGACGGATGTCTCTGCTTCGACCTACAGCAGCAACCCCGGCGATCCTGCACGCATCCGCAGCGTACGCCTGACCCTGACCCTCACCGACCCGAACAACCGGGTCGCCAACCAGACCTTCAACGTGGTTGCCGCTCTGCGCAACCGCTTGCAGTGAGGGCCGGCCGATGAGTGTTTCTCTCCATCAACGAAGAGCCCAGCGTGGCATGGTGCTGCTGGTCAGCCTGGTATTTCTGTTGCTCCTGACGGTGATCGGCCTGTCATCGATGCAGAGCGCCAACCTGCAGGAAAAGATGGCCGGCAGCGTGAGCCTGCGCAATCAGTCGTTCCAGACTGCCGAGGCGGCGCTGCGTATTGGTGAAAGTGCGGTGCAACTGAGCAGCTACTCGCTGGCGGTGTGTGCCAATACCACCCAGTGCGCACCGCCGGCGGAGTCTACGGCCGTGACTGCTGCGGGGCTCAACTCGACATCCGGAGTTACATGGATCGCTGCCGGCAATGGTTTCTACGGGGTACAGAACATCGGCACCACGCTCACGGCGGTGAACGTTCCGAGCAACACCTCGGCGACGCTGTACCGGATCACGGCCGTCGGCATCGTCGGCAGTTCACGCAGTGTGGTGGAGAGTGTCTATGCGAAGTACTGAACGACGCTCTGGCTGGCGGCCGTGGTTGGCGGGGTTTCTTGCGGGGTTGTATCTGGCCGCGCCGGCGTATGCGTTCACGCCGTCTGATTCGCCATTGCTCAGTGCCGCCGCCGTGCCGCCGAATGTCATCTTGCTGATCGACGACTCGGGCAGCATGAACAGCATTATTTACGCTGCGGGTTTCGATCCTACGGTCACCCGCACACCGGCCCGGCAGTGCAACGCGGTGCTGGGTTTGTGCCTGTCTTCGACGGCTATCACCGGCGATCCGGTGTTTCTGTCGAGCCTGCCGACCTCCGGCTGCTCCGGCGGTGCCTATGCGTTCTACAACAACAGCCTGGCGCCGTTGTGCCTTAAACTGCCGGACCCGGTCGGCGGCGGCAATACCCGGTATTACGGGGATTACATCGCCTACGTGGTCGGCCTCGCCATCAGCAACGGCACCCGTGATTTCACCACCGGGGCGATTCCCAACGACTACCGGATCAACGTCGCCCGCAACGTTTCCACCGCACTGGTGACCAGCAACCGTAACCTGCGTTTCGGCCTGTCGACATTCAACCCGGCCACCAGCAGCAACCCGGGCAACGGCGGCTACATCGCCCGGTCCGTCAGCGACCTGGCGCCGGTCAGCGGCAGCGTGACCCAGGCCCAGGCCGACAGTAACTACAACGCATTGATCACGGCGATCAGCGGCCTGAGCGCCGTGGCCAATACGCCCTTGGCGGAAACCTATTACGAAATCACCCGCTACATGCGCGGCATGACGCCCTACTACAACACCACGCCGAGCACCTACATCAGCCCGATCCAGTATCGTTGTCAGAAAAACTACGGGGTGGTGATTACCGACGGCCTGCCGACCTACGACCGCACGTTCCCCACCAACGACCCGCTGGGCGGTAGCCGATTGCCGAACTGGGACGGCATCAACAATGACGGCAACAACCTCAACGGCGATAACGAAGGTGACACGCTGTACCTGGACGACATCGCCAAGTTCGCCTTCGATATCGACATGCGCTCGACCGGAGTCGATGCGGCCGGCAAGAGCTGGAGTTCGCCGGACTTTCCCAAACAGAACATGAACACCTATACCGTCGGCTTCACCGCCGCCAATGACATGTTGTCGGACGCGGCGAACTATGGCCAGGGCAAGTATTACCAGGCCACCGACAGTGCCGGCCTCAACACGGCGTTGTCATCGGCATTGAGCGACATCACCTCCAAGGCCGGCTCCGGCGGCAGTGGCGTGACCAGCGCTACGACGCTGGTGAGCGGCAGCAGCTATTTCCAGACCAGTTACGATCCCCGGGACTGGCGCGGCACCATCAAGTCCTTCGGCTTTACCTCGAGCGGGACGGTCAACACCTCGACGGTGCTGTGGACGACCGACACCGCCATCGTCCCCGGCGCCACGGCACCGACCTATCAATCGTGGAATACCTTGAGCAACGCAGCGGTGACGCTGGCTTACGGCAATTTCTCTGCAGCGCAGCAGACAACGCTCGGCCAGAGCCTGCCCTCCGGCATCAGTGGCAGCGACCTGGTGGAGTGGAGCAAGGGCACCAACAAGACCGGGCTCAAGGTGCGCAGCGTATTGCTGGGCGACATCATCAACTCGCCGCTGGTGCTGGCCGCACCCACGGACAAGACCGCCTCCAACCTGTCGGGCGACACCACCTACACCAGTTACCTGACCACCAAGGCCGCAAACATGAATGCCAACCTGGTGGTGAACGGCAACGACGGTTTCGTCAGCGTCATCAACCCGGCCAACGGCACCCGGCGTTACGCCTACATGCCGTCGAGCGTGCTGCCGTCGTTGCGATTGATCGCCGACCCCAACTACATCAACGGCGTCAGCCACAAGTTTCTGGTGGACGGGCAGGTCGGTGTCTATGACGCGCAGTTCGGCACGGCCTGGAAGACCCTGGCCATCGGCGGCACCGGGGCCGGTGGCAAGACGTTCTATGCCTTGCAGTTGTTCGACGCCTCGGCGGGGAACATTCTCAATGCATTGTGGGAAGTGAGTGCACCGGCCACTGCCAGCACCGCGAACGCTTTCAATGATCTGGGTTATGCCTACGCCCGTCCGGAAGTGGCACGCTTGGCCGATGGTCGCTGGGCGGCTTTCATCGCCAATGGCTACGGCAGCAACTCGGGGGTGGCGGCGCTGTATGTGCTGGATGTACGCGACGGTTCGCTGATCAAAAAAATAGTTATCGACAGTACCGAGACCACCAACGGACTGTCGTCGGTGAAGCTCAAGGTCAATTCGCAGAACGTGGTGCAGGCCGCGTACGGTGGAGACTTGAAGGGGCGCCTGTGGAAATTCGACCTGAGCGCGACCACCACCGACAGCTGGGGCGTGGCGTTTTCCGGCAAACCGCTGTTCACCACGGCGGGTGGCACGACGCAACCGATCACGGCGCAGCCATTGCTGGCGGACAATTCATTGGGGGGCAAACAGATTTTTGTCGGTACCGGCAAATTCAACGAAACCGCCGACAAGACCAACAAGGATCTGCAAGCGTTCTATTCGGTGTGGGATGCCGATGGCGGTTCGGGGCAACTGACGGTCAGCAGTTTGCAGGCCCAGGCCATCACCGGTGTGTTCTCGGGCAGTTCAGGGCAGTTCATTACCACGACCCAGAACGACACCACGTATCCGGCGGAGAAGGGCTGGTATCTGCCGCTGGTGTACAACAACGTATTGACCGGCGAGCGGGTGATCAATCAGGCCAGCCTGGTGCTGGGTCGAATCGTATTTACAACGGCCAGTGTCGATACCACCGACCCGTGCTCCAGCTTCGGTACCGGCAAACTGGTCGAACTCGATGCGTTCAGCGGTAAGATGCTCAACTATGCGGTGCTCGACACCAACGCCGACGGCGTGGTCGACACCAATGACACGATTTCCAGCGGTGTGGTGTTCAGTGGCGGCATTCCTACGCTGAACGCCATCGTCAACGGCGCATCGCGCAAGATCGTGAACGATTCCAGTGGCGGGATCACCACCCTGGTGGAAAAATCCGGCGGCGGCAGCCGTCGTATCATGTGGCGACAAATACAGTAAGCGAGAGTTGAGGCATGCGCAGATCCATCCGCGGGTTCACCCTGATCGAAATCATGATCGTGATTGCGATCATCGGGATCATCATCACCATTGCCGCACCAAGCTATACCGAATACCTGAAGAAGGGCCGCCGCGCCGAAGTGGCCTCGCTACTGAACGAGCAGGCGCAGACCCTCGAGCGCTTCTACACCCGCAACAATGTTTACACCGGTGTCACCGGGCTCAGCACGGGCAATGATTTCTACACCATCACCCCGACCATCGCTGACCAGACCTACCTGCTGACCGCGACCCGCAAGGCCGGCACGACCATGGCCGGCGACAAGTGCGGGGACTTCACCCTCACCAACACCGGTGTGCGCAGCATGATCAACGCGACTGCCGGGCTTGCCACCAAGGATTGCTGGGGCCGCTGAGCCGCTTTCATTCGGGCGCCTTTTGCGCCCACTGTCTTTTTTACGGTTGGAACAAACATGACCAGGCAACAGCAAGTGGTGATTGTCGGGGGCGGGGTGATTGGCCTGCTGACCGCGTACAACCTCGCCTCCGAAGTGCGCAGCGTGGTGCTGCTGGATCGTTCGAACGTCGGCCAGGAATCGTCCTGGGCTGGCGGCGGCATCGTTTCTCCGCTGTATCCATGGCGCTATAGCCCGGCCGTCACGGCGCTGGCGCACTGGTCGCAGGACTTTTATCCACAGCTGGGCGAGCGCCTGTTCGCCGACACCGGCGTCGATCCTGAAGTCCATACCACGGGCCTGTACTGGCTGGATCTGGATGATGAGGCCGAAGCTCTGGCCTGGGCCGAGCGGGAAAGCCGTCCGCTGCGGGCTGTGGATATCTCGGCGGCCCATGATGCGGTGCCGGTACTTGGCGGTGGTTTTTCCCGGGCGATCTACATGGCCGACGTGGCCAACGTACGCAACCCACGGCTGGTGAAATCGCTGAAAGCGGCGTTGCAGGCGCTGCCTAACGTGACGATTCACGAACAATGCGAGGTCAGCGGTTTTGTCCGGGAGGGCGAGAAGGTTGTCGGTGTGCAAACCTCGAAAGGCGTGATCAACGGCGATCAGGTGGTGCTGACGGCGGGGGCGTGGAGCGGCGAGCTGCTCAAGACGCTGAATCTTTCGCTGCCGGTGGAACCGGTCAAAGGCCAGATGATTCTCTACAAGTGCGCGGCGGACTTCCTGCCGAGCATGGTGCTGGCCAAGGGGCGCTATGCGATTCCGCGTCGCGACGGGCATATCCTGATCGGCAGCACGCTGGAGCACGAAGGTTTCGACAAGACCCCGACCGACAGTGCACTGGAAAGTCTCAAGGCCTCGGCGGTCGAATTGCTGCCGGCGCTGGCGGATGCCGAAGTGGTGGGACACTGGGCCGGGTTGCGTCCCGGCTCGCCGGAGGGCATTCCCTACATCGGCCGGGTGCCAGGCTTCGATGGTTTGTGGCTCAACTGCGGGCATTACCGCAACGGACTGGTGCTGGCGCCTGCCTCCTGTCAGCTGTTTGCCGATGTGATGCTGGGGCGGGCGCCGATCATCGATCCGGCGCCGTATGCCCCGACCGGGCGCATTTAATCCAGGCCGAGCTTCTTGAGCCTGTAGCGCATCGAACGGAATGACAGATTCAACCGCTGGGCCGCAGCCGTACGGTTCCAGCGGGTTTCCTCCAGCGCCTGCAGGATCAGTTTGCGCTCGACGTTTTCCAGATAGTCTTCGAGGTTGTCGATCTGTGTGAGATCGGCAATGCCGCCCTCGGCTGCGCAATTGCCTTCGCTCAGGCGCAGGTCGTCGGCCTCGATCGTGCGGTTTTCGCACAGGGTGTGCGCGCGCTCGAGGACGTTCTCCAACTCCCGGACATTTCCCGGAAAGCGATAATTCTTCAAGGCCTCCAGCGCTTGTGGATGCAGGCGCGCCGCCGGCTGGCCAGTGCCATGGGCCAGACGCTTGAGCACATGGCTGGCCAATGCCTCGATATCGTCACGACGTTCGCGCAGAGAAGGCACCCGCAGTTCGATCACGTTCAGCCGGTAATACAGATCCTGCCGAAAGCGCTCGGCGGCGACTTCGGCGTCCAGGTCCTTGTGAGTGGCGCAGAGAATACGCACATCGACCACGGTCTCCTGCTGGCCGCCGACGCTGCGCACGGCTTTTTCCTGGATTGCCCGCAGCAGCTTGACCTGCATCGACAGCGGCAAGTCCGCCACTTCATCGAGAAACAGCGTCCCGCCATGGGCGGCCTGGAACAGGCCCGGCTTATCGTCCACCGCACCCGTGAAACTGCCTTTGCGGTGACCGAAGAACTCGCTCTCCATCAGTTCCGAAGGAATCGCCCCGCAATTCACTGGCACGAATGGTTGGCTGGCGCGCGGGCCTTGTTCGTGAATCAGCCGGGCGACCAGCTCCTTGCCACTACCGGACTCGCCGCTGATATAGACCGGCGCCTGACTGCGGGCCAGTTTATCGATCTGCTTGCGCAGGTTGCGCATGGGCAATGAGTCACCGAGCAGGCGCCGGTCAATAGAGGTGCAGACGCCGCCCGTCGCCGGCATGCGCAACGCGGTGGCGACCAGCTCGCGCAGTCGGGTGAGGTCCACCGGTTTGGTCAGGAAGTCGAAAGCCCCGACTTTCAGGGCGTTGATCGCTGTTTCCAGGCTGCCATAGGCGGTGATCATCGCCACCGGCAATTGTGGGTAGCGTTGCTGAATGTGCTGCACCAGTTCCAGCCCGGTGCCGTCCGGCAGGCGCATGTCGGTCAGGCACAGGTCGAAGGTGTCGCGGTTCAGCAGCGCCTGGGCTTCGCCGAGGTTGCGTGCGCTGAAGGTGTCGAGTTTCATCCGTCCCAGGGTGATTTCCAGGAGTTCGCGGATATCCGGTTCGTCGTCGACGATGAGGATTTTTTGCCGTGGGCTCGTGTTCAACTTTGTTTCCGTCCGTGAGCAAAGGTGATGCGAAAGCAGCCGCCGCCTTGGCGTGGTTTGAAGTCTAGGCGGGCCTGATTGCTTTCGCACAGCTCACGGGACAGATAAAGCCCAAGGCCGGTGCCCTGGCTGCTGGTGGTGAAGAAGGGTTCGAACAGATGCGCCTGCTGATCCAGCGCCACGCCGGGGCCGTTGTCCTGGACTTCGAGCACGGCCAGCTGGCTCTCGGAGTCGATGAACAGCCGCAGCCAGACCTGCGCCGGATCGTGCAGCAGGGCGCTGTGCCGCCAGCCGTTGCGCAACAGATTGTCGAGAATTTGCGTCAGTTGCCCCGGGTCCATCAGGGTTCGGAAATCCCCGGATTCGATGTTCAGATGGATCCGTTGGTGCTCGCTGGCCTGTTCGCGGCTTTCCTCGACGAAGTGCTCGAGCCATGGCTCGAGATCCAGCCGTTGCGGCGCGCTCTGCTGGCGGCGGGACAGTTGCAGGACGTTTTCAATGACTCGGTTCATGCGCTGGGAGTGATCCTGGATGATCTGCGTCAGACGCTGGTCCGCGCCATCGAGTTCCTCGGATTCCCGCAGCAACTGTGCGGCGTGACTGATGGCACCCAGCGGGTTGCGGATCTCGTGGGCGATGCCGGCGGTCAGGCGCCCGAGTGCGGCGAGCTTCAGTTGCTGGGCCTGCTGGGCGATTTGCGCGAGGTCCTCGAGAAACACCAGGGTCTGGCGGTTCGGGCTCTGCTCCAGGGCGATGAAGCTCGGTTGCAGTTCCAGGCCGTTGGCGGCGATTTTCAGGCTCTGCGGGCGCAGGGTCGGGTTGTTCAGCCACAGGTTCAGGCGCTCGACCAGCGCGGTCGAATAATCATCGATCAAATGGCCTTCAAGGGGCGACTGCGCCAACAGCGTCCGGGCGCTTTGGTTGGCGAGTTGCACCCGGCGTTGTTCGTCGAGGACCAGAATGCCGGTGCGCATGCGCTGCAGGATCAAGGCGTTGAGAGCCTCGAGGCTGACCACCTCGCTGGCCCGTTGCTCGGCGAGGGTCTCGCTGACTTCGAGGCGGCGGATCAAGCCTTGCACCAGCAGCGCTCCGGCAAAACACAGAGCGCCGAGGGTGCCCGCCTGCAAGTATTCGTTGGCGCTCAGGGGATGACTGAAGCTCAGCAGGAAGCTGAGACCGACAATGCCGAGTGCACCGATGGCCGCAATCAGCACGCCGATACGGCGTTTCAGTAATGTGTTGCTGATGGCTACCGAGACGATCAGCAGATTGCCGACCGGGCTGGCCACGCCGCCGGCGGCGTAGAACAGGCCGCACAGCAGCAGGATGTCGACCAGGGCCAGCCCGAACAACTGGGCCGGACGGCGGATGTTCTCCAGGAACACCACCAGCAGGATATTCAGCACCAGGTACAACCAGCTGCCATTGCGCAGCAGTTCGTCGTCGGCCGACGTCAGCAGGCGGTTGTCCATGTTGCTGGAGATCAGCAGCACCAGGGTGATGCCGACGCTCAGACGGTAGAGGTGATAGAGGCGCAGCAGTCGCTGGGCCTGTTTGCGAGTGGCGTCGGTCGCCTCAGCGATCACTGGAACCGGGGCCTTGCTCGAGGTGAGCCTGGCTGCAATACCACTGTTGACGAAGGCTCAGCGCGCGGTCGCGTGGCAGGTGCACACCGCAATGGGCGCAACGCACCATCGGTGCGGCATCCTGTTCGCGGGGGGATTGCGTGGGTGCGACAGGCGCCTTGAATTTGCGCCAGAGCCAGACGGCGGCAGCGATCAGGGCGATCCAGAAGAGTAGACGAAGCATGATGGGCGGCTTTTTGACTGATGATCCGGCAGTTTAGCCAAGGTCTTGGCAGGCGCACAGCGCAATAAAACGCGGCAATAAAAAAGGGAGATCCGAAGATCTCCCTTTTTTGCATCACCGAAGTGATCAGTCGAACAGACCAAAGGTCAAGTAGCTGAAAATGGAGCGGTCGCTGTTGCTGGACTCCGGTTCCGGCGCTTCGATCACTTCGCCGTTTTCGTCTTTAGGCTTGAGCTCGTTCGGGATCGCGTCTTTCGCATCCTGGAACTGCTTCTGTACGTCCTGGTTGGCGCGGGTCTCTCCCGGCGGCAGCGGCGGACGGGATTCGATCAGGCCCAGAGTGGCCTTGCTCAGCCACGAACGGTTGTCGGCTTCGGCGACCGACGGTACGAACTGACCGTCTTTCAGGCTCGGGTGATTCGGGTAGTTGAGCTTCAGGGTTTCCAGGCTGGTGGCCGCCAGTTCGTCCAGGTGCAGACGCTGGTAGGCTTCGGTCATCACCGCCAGGCCGTCGCCGACCGATGGGGTTTCCTGGAAGTTTTCCACTACATAGCGGCCACGGTTGGCGGCGGCGACGTAGGCCTGACGGGTCAGGTAGTAGTCGGCCACGTGGATTTCGTAGGCTGCCAGCAGGTTGCGCAGATAGATCATGCGCTGCTTGGCGTCCGGCGCGTAGCGGCTGTTCGGGTAACGGCTGGTCAGCTGGGCGAACTCGTTGTAGGAGTCGCGGGCAGCGCCCGGGTCACGCTTGGTCATGTCCAGCGGCAGGAAGCGCGCCAGCAGGCCGACGTCCTGGTCGAACGAGGTCAGGCCCTTGAGGTAGTAGGCGTAATCGACGTTCGGGTGCTGAGGGTGCAGACGAATGAAGCGCTCGGCGGCGGACTTTGCAGCTTCCGGTTCCGAATTCTTGTAGTTCGCATAAATCAGTTCAAGTTGTGCCTGATCTGCGTAGCGACCGAACGGATAGCGCGACTCCAGAGCCTTCAGCTTGGCGGTGGCACTGGTGTAACTGTTGTTGTCCAGGTCCTTTTGAGCCTGCTGGTACAGCTCGGTTTCGCTCAGGTTTTCGTCTACGACTTCCTTCGATGAGCAAGCAGCGGTCAATGCGAGGATGGCGATCAGCAGCAGGTGTTTCACTTGCATGGCGGCTTGCGTCCCTATGACGGCCGCTGTCTTGGGCGGGGCCGTCCTGTTATGATGAGCGCCCCGTTGAAAAGCCCCGGGGCAAAAGACGCCGTATTTAACCACAAGCGCGCAGCCGAAACCAAAGGCTGTAGCCGACGCCCAGTCCGAGCATGTCCGATAAAATTGAACTTCGCGCAGAGGTGCCGTCCGAATTGGGCGGCCAACGCCTCGATCAAGTCGCCGCCCAACTCTTCGCAGAGCACTCCCGCTCGCGCCTTTCCGCCTGGATCAAAGAAGGTCGCCTGACTGTGGACGGGGCGGTCATCCGCCCGCGCGACATCGTTCATGGCGGTGCCGTCCTTGAGCTGACCGCCGAGCAGGAGGCCCAGGGTGAATGGGTCGCCCAGGACATCGAGCTCGATATCGTCTATGAAGACGACGACATCCTGGTGATCAACAAGCCTGCGGGCCTGGTGGTGCACCCGGCTGCCGGCCACGCCGATGGCACCTTGCTCAACGCCTTGCTGCACCACGTGCCGGACATCATCAATGTCCCGCGTGCCGGCATCGTGCATCGTCTGGACAAGGACACCACCGGTCTGATGGTGGTGGCCAAGACCATCCAGGCGCAGACCAAACTGGTCGCGCAGCTGCAAAGCCGCAGCGTGAGCCGGATCTACGAGTGCATCGTGATCGGCGTGGTGACGGCCGGTGGCAAGATCAATGCGCCGATTGGTCGTCATGGCCAGCAGCGCCAGCGCATGGCAGTAATGGAAGGCGGCAAGCCTGCGGTCAGCCACTATCGTGTGCTGGAGCGTTTCCGTTCCCACACTCACGTACGGGTGAAGCTGGAAACCGGTCGTACCCACCAGATCCGCGTACACATGGCGCACATCAACTTCCCGTTGGTCGGCGATCCGGCGTACGGCGGTCGTTTCCGCATTCCGCCGGCGGCGAGCCAGACCATGGTCGAGTCGCTGAAACACTTCCCGCGTCAGGCCCTGCACGCGCGGTTCCTCGAGCTGGATCACCCGACCACCGGTGAACGCATGAGCTGGGAATCGCCGTTGCCGGAAGATCTGGTCTGGCTGCTGACCCTGCTCAAGCAGGATCGCGAGGCATTCGTCGGATGAACTGGCTGACGCCGGACTGGCCCGCGCCGGCCAGCGTCAAGGCCTGTGTCACCACCCGCGAGGGCGGCGTCAGCGAGGCGCCGTTCGACAGCCTCAATCTGGGCGATCATGTCGATGATCGTCCTGAGGCCGTCGCCGAAAACCGTCGGCGTCTGACCGAGCACTTCTCTATAAAGCCTGCCTGGTTGCAGCAAGTGCACGGGATTGCCGTGGCGCATGCCGATCCGTCCGTGGTGGCCATGGCGGATGCCAGCTGGACGGCAACACCGGGTATCGCTTGTGCGGCAATGACCGCCGATTGCCTGCCGGCGCTGTTCTGCGACCGTGCCGGTACTCGCGTTGCAGCGGCTCATGCCGGTTGGCGTGGGCTGGCGGCCGGGGTGCTCGAAGCGACCCTCGACAGCCTGGATGTGCCTGCCGAAGACATTCTGGTCTGGCTCGGCCCGGCCATCGGCCCGCAAGCCTTCGAAGTCGGCCCGGAAGTCCGGGAAGTCTTCATCGATCAATTGCCCGAAGCGGCGACAGCCTTTGTCCCGAGCCATAACGCGGGCAAGTTCATGGCCGACATCTATAAGCTGGCGCGCCTGCGTCTGGCGGTCCGGGGTGTTACGGCTGTTTATGGTGGCGGTTTCTGTACCGTGACCGATCCGCGCTTCTTCTCTTATCGCCGTGCATCGCGCACTGGCCGCTTCGCCTCCCTGGTTTGGCTCACCCGCTAAACTGTCTGATCTGCATCAACTGTCCCACGCTTGAATCTTCCAGAATCGACCGCATCTATAGCGGTATCTGGCAGGTTTCTTTATTCAGGATGGTTTTTTAGGTCCGGCCTGCTCAAAAGGAAGGTGACCCATGCGTATAGACCGTTTAACCAGCAAATTACAGTTGGCGTTGTCCGATGCCCAATCCCTGGCTGTCGGCCACGATCATCCGGCCATCGAGCCGGCGCATTTGATGCAAGCTATGCTTGAACAGCAGGGTGGTTCGATCAAACCCCTGTTGATGCAGGTGGGCTTCGACGTCAACAGCCTGCGTAAAGAGCTGACCAAAGAGCTCGATCAATTACCGAAAATCCAGAACCCGACCGGCGACGTGAACATGTCGCAGGATCTGGCGCGTCTGCTCAACCAGGCCGACCGTCTGGCCCAGCAGAAGGGCGACCAGTTCATTTCCAGCGAGTTGGTACTGCTCGCGGCGATGGACGAGAACAGCAAGCTCGGCAAGTTGCTGCTCGGCCAGGGCGTGAGCAAAAAGGCGCTGGAAAATGCCATCAACAACCTGCGCGGTGGCGAGGCCGTCAACGACGCCAACCACGAAGAGTCACGTCAGGCGCTGGATAAATACACCGTCGACCTGACCAAGCGCGCCGAAGACGGCAAGCTTGACCCGGTGATCGGCCGTGACGATGAAATCCGTCGCACCATTCAGGTCCTGCAACGCCGGACCAAGAACAACCCGGTGCTGATCGGCGAGCCTGGCGTGGGTAAAACCGCGATTGCCGAAGGTCTGGCCCAGCGCATCATCAACGGCGAAGTGCCGGATGGCCTGCGCGGCAAGCGTCTGCTGTCCCTCGATATGGGTGCGCTGATTGCCGGTGCCAAGTATCGCGGCGAGTTCGAAGAACGACTGAAAGCGCTGCTCAACGAGCTGTCGAAGCAGGAAGGGCAGATCATTCTGTTCATCGACGAACTGCACACCATGGTCGGCGCCGGCAAAGGCGAAGGCTCGATGGACGCCGGCAACATGCTCAAACCGGCCCTGGCCCGTGGCGAGCTGCATTGCGTCGGTGCGACCACGCTCAACGAGTACCGCCAATATATAGAGAAGGACGCGGCCCTCGAGCGGCGCTTCCAGAAAGTGCTGGTGGACGAGCCGAGCGAAGAAGACACCATCGCGATCCTGCGTGGGCTCAAGGAGCGTTACGAGGTTCACCACAAAGTGGCGATCACCGACGGCGCGATCATCGCGGCGGCCAAACTCAGCCATCGTTACATCACTGACCGGCAGTTGCCGGACAAGGCGATCGACCTGATCGACGAAGCCGCCAGCCGCATCCGCATGGAGATCGACTCCAAGCCGGAAGTGCTGGATCGTCTGGAGCGTCGCTTGATTCAACTGAAGGTGGAATCCCAGGCACTGAAGAAAGAAAGCGACGACGCGGCGAAGAAGCGCCTGGAGAAACTTCAGGAAGAAATCGACCGTCACGAGCGTGAGTACTCGGATCTGGAAGAAATCTGGAACTCGGAAAAAGCCGAGGTACAGGGTTCTGCGCAGATTCAGCAGAAGATCGAACAGTCCCGTCAGGAACTGGAAGCCGCGCGCCGCAAAGGCGACCTGAACCGCATGGCCGAGTTGCAGTACGGGGTGATCCCGGATCTGGAACGCAGCCTGCAAATGGTCGACCAGCACGGCAAGAGCGAGAACCAGTTGCTGCGCAGCAAGGTGACCGAAGAGGAAATCGCCGAAGTCGTTTCGAAGTGGACCGGCATTCCTGTGTCGAAAATGCTCGAAGGCGAGCGCGACAAGCTGATGAAGATGGAAAGCCTGTTGCACCAACGCGTGATCGGCCAGGACGAGGCGGTGGTGGCGGTGGCCAACGCGGTGCGGCGTTCCCGCGCCGGGTTGTCTGACCCGAATCGCCCGAGCGGCTCGTTCATGTTCCTCGGCCCGACCGGTGTCGGTAAAACCGAGCTGTGCAAGGCGCTGGCCGAATTCCTCTTTGATACTGAAGAGGCGATGGTGCGGATCGACATGTCCGAGTTCATGGAGAAGCATTCCGTGGCGCGGTTGATCGGTGCACCACCAGGCTATGTCGGTTATGAAGAGGGCGGTTATCTGACCGAAGCGGTACGGCGCAAGCCTTACTCGGTGATCCTGCTGGACGAAGTCGAGAAGGCGCACCCGGATGTGTTCAACATCCTGCTGCAAGTGCTGGAGGATGGTCGCCTGACCGACAGCCACGGTCGTACGGTGGATTTCCGCAATACCGTGATCGTCATGACCTCCAACCTCGGTTCGATGCAGATCCAGGAACTGGTGGGTGACCGTGAAGCGCAACGGGCAGCGGTGATGGATGCGATTTCCACCCACTTCCGTCCGGAGTTCATCAACCGGGTCGACGAAGTGGTGATCTTCGAGCCTCTGGCGCGGGATCAGATCGCGGGCATTACCGAGATCCAGCTGGGTCGTCTGCGCAGTCGTCTGGCCGAGCGCGAGCTGAAGCTGGAACTGAGCCCGGAGGCGATGGACAAGCTGATTGCCGTCGGTTACGACCCGGTCTACGGTGCACGGCCGCTGAAACGGGCGATCCAGCGCTGGATCGAGAACCCGTTGGCGCAGTTGATCCTGTCGGGACGCTTCCTGCCGGGCGAGACCGCGACCGGCGTCGTGGAGAACGACGAGATCACGTTCAACTGACAGCTTTGGGTGGTGAAGTAAGCAAGGCCTCGCAATGCGAGGCCTTTTTTTTCGTTAGGCTGTTGAACTCAAAGGAAAAGGCTTGTAAAGTGCGCCCCGCAGTCAGTCACCAACACGGTTTCAGCTCACTGGGCAGAAATCTGAAATAAGTTGCAAATCATTAACTTGAAAGCAATTTAGGGGGTTGACAGAGGTGTTCTAGGTTGTAGAATAGCGCGCCTCAGACACACGAACGCAGCGATGCGAAAACGATGTCGAGAAGCTGCAAGTTTCACCGTAGTAAATTGAAATGTGTAGTTCCGTGATAGCTCAGTCGGTAGAGCAAATGACTGTTAATCATTGGGTCCCAGGTTCGAGTCCTGGTCACGGAGCCAATTTCAAGCCGGGGTATAGCGCAGTCCGGTAGCGCGCCTGCTTTGGGAGCAGGATGTCAGGAGTTCGAATCCCCTTACCCCGACCATTTTTGGGTCGTTAGCTCAGTTGGTAGAGCAGTTGGCTTTTAACCAATTGGTCGTAGGTTCGAATCCCACACGACCCACCATTTTTGAAACCAGTTAACGCTGGGATCGAATCTTAAGATCAGAGGCCAAAAGCGCTGATCGAAGAAGGCGATCTTTGAAAGGTCGCCTTTTTTTTACCGGGGTATAGCGCAGTCCGGTAGCGCGCCTGCTTTGGGAGCAGGATGTCAGGAGTTCGAATCCCCTTACCCCGACCATATTAAAAATCCTCGTATCGAAAGATACGGGGATTTTTTTTGCCCTTCGCTCAAGTCATCGTACAACTTGCCGATAGCCCGCTAACGAAAGGGGCCTGCCATCGATCGCCCCTTGAATCTGGCCAATACAAGAAAAAGGGCGTTCGTCATGTTGCTTCGTCAGTTGAATATTGCTCCCCGTGCCGCCTTGGGCTTCGCCCTGATCGCGGTGCTGGTGGCGTTGCTTGGCGTGTTTGCCCTGGGGCAGATGTCGAGCATCCGCGAGAGCGAGGTCGCGGTGGAGAACCAATGGCTGCCGAGCATTCGTGGCGGTGACGAGATCCGCGAGATCATGCTGCGCATCCGCACCATTTCTCTGCGCATGGCGCTGGATCCGGACCCGAACAATGTTGCGACTTACCGCAGCCAGATGGACACCCGCGACAAGGAGCTGAGCGAGAAGATCGCCGCCTACGACCGACTGGTGACTACTCCGGAAGGCCAGCAGTTGTACGATCAGTTCAAGAAAACCTTCGCGGCCTACCGCGCAGGCATCGCGCAATCGTTCGTCCTTGCCCAGCAAGGCAAACGCGACGAGCTGACCAAACTGTTGTTGGTCGACATGAAAACCGTGGTCGACGGCTCCGGCAAGCAACTCAATGACCTGGCGGATCTGTTCGCCAAGCAGGTCGCCGCAGAAAGCAGTAATTCCGCCGCCCACTACGAAACCTCGCGCACGATCGTCAGCCTGTTCATCGCACTGGCGGCATTGGCGACCGTGGCCCTGGCGATGTTGCTCACCCGCAGCATCGTTCGCCCGTTGAGCACCGCCGTCAGTGCCGCAGAAAGTGTTGCGAAAGGGGATTTGACCCGACCGATCGAGACCCAGGGCAACGACGAGGTCAGCCGTTTGCTCAAGGCGCTGGCGACCATGCAACAGAACCTGCGCGAAACCCTGCAAGGCATCAACGGTTCTGCCACGCAACTGGCGACTGCCGCCGATGAGCTCAATGCGGTCACGCTCGACAGCACCCAGGGTCTGCAACAGCAGAACAACGAAATCGAACAGGCCGCCACCGCCGTCAACGAGATGACCACGGCGGTCGAGGAAGTCGCACGCAACGCGGTGTCGACCTCCGACGCGACGCGCCAGTCCAGCGAATCGGCGCATCTGGGGCAAGAGCGGGTCAGTGAAACCGCCAGTGCCATCAACGCCCTGGCCAGCGACGTGCAGCACACCGGCGAACTGGTGCAATCCCTGGCCAACCAGTCGCAAGACATCGGCAAGGTGCTGGACGTGATCCGTGCGATTGCCGAACAGACCAACCTGCTGGCGCTCAACGCCGCCATCGAAGCGGCGCGGGCCGGGGAGAGCGGACGCGGGTTTGCCGTGGTCGCCGACGAAGTCCGGGCGCTGGCCTATCGCACGCAGCAATCGACCCAGGAAATCGAGCAGATGGTGCAGGGCATGCGCAACGGTTCGAGCCTGGCGCTCGAGTCGATGCAGGCCAGTGCTTCGCGTGCGTCCACCACGCTGGTGCTGGCCGAGCGGGCCGGTGAGGCCCTGCAAACCATCACCGCGTCGGTGCATGAGATCCATGAACGCAATCTGGTGATCGCCAGCGCCGCCGAAGAGCAGGCGCAAGTGGCGCGGGAAGTGGATCGCAATCTGGTGAACATCCGCGACCTGTCGGTACGTTCGGCGGCCGGCGCCGATCAGACCAGCGCGTCCAGCCATGAGCTGTCGAAACTCGCCAATGCATTGCAAGGCATGGTGCGGCGCTTCCAGCTGTAATCCCGGCAGACATAAAAAAGCCGCGCTTCTCGTGAGAGACAGCGCGGCTTTTTTGTCGGGGCTGTTTGGCCGGGACGGACTGAATATCAGGCACCGTCACGCTCTTTCAGGTGTTCGAACAAGCCTTTCGGCATTTTCTTGCCGTTGGCTTCGTAGTTGGCTTTGACGTTGTCGTAAGCCTCTTGCTCGTCGATGAAACCATCGTGGTTGGTGTCGATCTTGTCGAAGTCGGAGTGCGGCGCGACCTTCAGGAATTCGGCGCGAGAGACTTTGCCATCACCATCGGTGTCGGTTTTGGCCATCGACGCGTCGCCGCATTTGCCTTCACCGCATTTGCCTTCCGGGGTTTTCACCGAGGTCTCGGCCGAAGCGACCATATAGCCCTGGGCCAGCGGTTGTGCGGCGAACACCGAGCCGGACAGCATCAGGCCGCCGGCCAGTACGGCACCGACCAGGCCAAGGGAGGTTTTGCCAATTTTCGAAGTGCGGGTCATTTCATTCTCCTTCGGTTGCGCTGCGCAACCACACGTTAAGGGCGATCAGCCGGAGCAGGTGCTCTCGGGTGTGGCCATTAAGCGGTGGCGGTGTATCGCGTCTGTGTCGAGGAGAGAGGCGTTTGTAAGCGAAGGTGAGGAAAGCGGGGGCAGATACAGTAGAAGACAAAACGCCGTGGGGGCGAGCCAGCCCGTCCCCACGGTTTTTTACATCAGTGCAGTTTCAGGCGTGGCTCGGTGCCGCGTCCGATCTTGCTGCCCAGCATCAGCATGGCGGTGCGGAACGGTCCGTACAGCGCCATCTGGTGCATGCGGTACAGCGAAACGTAGAACATCCGCGCCAGCCAGCCTTCGAGCATCACGGTGCCGGTCAGGTTGCCCATCAAGTTACCCACAGCCGAAAAACGCGACAGCGAAATCAGCGAGCCGTAGTCGGTGTACTTGTATTCCGGCAGGGTCTTGCCCTCTATCCGCAGTTTCAGCGACTTGGCCAGCAGCGACGCCTGCTGGTGCGCCGCCTGGGCCCGTGGCGGCACGTTGCGATCCGAACCCGGTTGCGGGCAGGCGGCGCAGTCACCGAAGGCGAAAATGTTTTCGTCGCGGGTGGTCTGCAGCGTCGGCAGCACTTGCAGCTGGTTGATGCGGTTGGTTTCCAGGCCATCGATGTCCTTGAGGAAACCCGGCGCACGGATCCCGGCGGCCCAGACTTTCAGGCTGGCCTTGATCTCGTTGCCATCGGCAGTGATCAGGCTGTCGGCGGTGACCTGGCTGACCGACGCGTTGGTCATCACATTGACCCCGAGTTTCTCCAGGGTCTTGTGCACCGGCCCGCTGATGCGTTCCGGCAGCGCCGGCAGCACCCGTGGCCCGGCTTCGATCAGGGTGATGTGCATGTTTTCCGGTTTGATCCGGTCCAGACCATAGGCCGCCAGTTCATGAGCGGCGTTATGCAGCTCCGCCGCCAGTTCAACGCCCGTGGCGCCGGCACCGACGATGGCCACGCTGATCTGCTGGACCACATCGGTCTGTCCGGCGTGAGCACGCAAATAGTGGTTGAGCAATTGCTGGTGGAAGCGCTCGGCCTGTTTACGGGTGTCGAGGAACAGGCAGTGCTGGGCCGCGCCCTGGGTGCCGAAATCGTTGGTGGTGCTGCCGACCGCGATCACCAGCGAGTCGTAAGGCACTTCCCGCGCCGGCACCAGCTCCACGCCGTTTTCGTCGTAGGTGGCGGCGAGCTGGATCTTTTTCTGCTCACGGTCGAGCCCGCTCATGCGCCCCAGCTGGAACTCGAAGTGGTTCCATTTGGCCTGGGCGACATAGTTGAGTTCGTCTTCGGAAGAGTTCAGCGATCCGGCGGCCACTTCGTGCAACAGCGGTTTCCAGATGTGCGTGAGGTTCGCGTCGACCAGCATGATGCTGGCGGTACCGCGCTTGCCCAGAGTCTTACCCAGACGGGTAGCCAGCTCCAGACCGCCGGCGCCGCCGCCGACAATGACAATACGATGGGACATGGTGATAGCTCGCAAGGTTTTTAAAGGAAATCGTTGTCGTCGTAACCCAAGCGAGCGCGATGCAGCTCATAGCGTCAGGTAACTGATAAATCGGCTCAACAGGCCCAGACCGATGGTCGCTGCCAGTACCACCACCAGGAGCATCCACGGCCGGAATGGCCGGCGCTCGACACGGTGCTGGGACAACTGCAGGTACTCTTCGACATGCTTCTGGTCTTCGGGGTTCAGGCGGCTGGTCATATGAGGCCTCGTCAGGGATAGACGTTGCTGAATGCGCAGACGTTACAGCGGTTTGTCTGCGAGCGTTGAACGGCGCATGTCATCCGGGCGAATGATTGCGCTTTTGTAACATCCGGCCAGTGTTTGCGCCATCCTGCTTAGGGCTTACAAGCTTATCCCGACATCGAACAGAATGCTGCGGCCCAGATTGCTGCGCAGGAAATCCGGTGCATCGGGGTGAGCGAACAACACGCGGGCGAACGTCGGCCCGACCAGTGACAGCGAGCGCCAGCCTTGACGCAGATATTCGGTGGGCGGTGGAAAGTGGCTGTTGAGGTCGAGCACTTCGCGCTTGAGGCTGGCGAAGGCGATGATGTCCAGCTCGCCCAGGTCCATGCCGCGTTCCTTGTAGTTGTGCGCTTTCTTGCGCAGGGTCGGCGCCAGCCTCAGCAGAAATTCGTTGGCCGGAATTCGTCGTGGCTTGGCTTCGCGACGCACCAGTTGGCTCAGGGAAAACGCACTGCGCCGACGTTGCAGCTCGTCGCGCCATTCATCGTTGAGCCGGCGGCCTTCGTCGAGGACGAAAAACACCTCGAAGTTGGCATCGCGAAACAACACGTCCGGTGGCTCGCCGGCCGGGGCGAATTCGTCGGCGCGATAGGGGATATTCAAGCCTTGCAGCAGGCGCTGGCAGACCCAACGCTCACGCTCCCATTTGCGGGCATTGGACAGGAACGCGTTGGCCTGCTCGGCCGCGATGGTCAGCAGGCGTAAATAATCCGAGTCATCCATAGGCCCAAGCTTAGCGTTCAATTGCGACAAGCAGAAAGCTTTGCATCGGCAGATTCACCCGGGTGGCGGTGTAGACTTCGACACAGGAGCGCCAATCAAGGGAGTCTGCGGTGCGAATGAAGGTGATGGGATCATGATCGGTGCAGAACTGCTGTCATCGACGAGTCTGGCCCTCGGCTGGCTGATTTACCTGCCGGTGCTGCTCTGGGCGATCTGCCGCGCGCCGTGGGTCGAGTTATTCAGCGACAGCCGTCGTCAGCACTTGCTGTTTGGCACTGTGTTCGCGCTGTTTCTGTTGTGGATGGTGCGCAGGGACTTCGACACGGGCGTGTCGTATCACTTCATCGGCATGACCGCCGTGACCTTGCTGCTCGACTGGCCGCTGGCGATTGTCGGCGGGCTGGTGGCGCAGATCGGGCTGGTTCTGCTGGGCCGCCAGGATCTGGTGGCGGTCGGGGTCAACGGCGCGTTGTTGATCCTGTTGCCGGTGCTGATCACCGAGGGTGTGGCGATCCTGGTCGAACGGGCGCAACCGCGTAATCCGTTTGTGTATATCTTCTGCTCCGGCTTCTTCGCGGCGGCCTTGTCGGCGCTGTCCTGTCTGATTCTGAGCCTGACCTTGCTCTGGTACGACGGCCTGTTCGCCATGCCGGAGTGGCTGGAAGACTTCATCGGTTATCTGTGGCTGCTGATTTTTCCGGAAGCGTTCATCAACGGCATGGTGATCAGCGCGCTGGTGGTGTTCTGCCCGGAATGGCTGGAGACCTTCAACCGCACCCGCTACCTTTCGGCGCCCTGGAAGGACGACGATCCCAAGTCTTGATCCACATCAAATCCACACCGTGCGCGGCATTTCATGCTCGGCCAAATCCCTTCAGGAGCAGCGGCATGAGCGTTTACGAGTGGGCGAGGCAGGAAACCCGGCAGAGTCTGGAGATGGCGCAGGAGGTGGGATTCGATCCGGGCCTGAGCCTGCGGGCCTTGCTCAGTGCGGTGGTGCAGCAGAGCAAGGCCGTACGCAATGCCGAAGACCTGGCCGACGAGTTGCGCTTTCTGGCGGAAAACCTCGACGACAATCAGGACTACGGCTTCATGCGGCCCTGACGGGATCAGTGGCGCGGGTCGAAGTCGCCGGAAAACAGTTCGTCCTCGGCATCCGGGGCTACCGGAATCTTGTGTTCTTCCGACGCCCAGGCGCCGAGGTCGATCAGCTTGCAGCGGTCCGAGCAGAACGGCCGGAATTTGTTTGCGGGGGTGAATTCCACCGGGGCGCCGCAGGTCGGGCAATTAACGGTTGGGGTCTGGCTCATGACTGGCCTCCGGATAAAGTCAGGTAAAAGTGATGCAGGCGCTCGACCTCGCTGTGCAGCCAGGCGAGGTCGCGGTCGTTGACCACCACATCATCGGCACGGCTCACGCGGTCTTCGCGGCTGGATTGGGCCTTGAGGATCGCCTGGACCTGCTGTTCGCTGGTCTGGTCACGCTGCAGGGTACGTTCGATCTGCAGTTGCTGCGGCGCATCGATCACCAGGATTCGCTGGGTCATCGAGTACTGTCCGGACTCGATCAACAGCGGTGAAACCAGAATCGCGTAAGGTGATTTTGCCAGCGCCAGGTGATGGGCGATTTCCTCGGCGATCAGCGGATGCAGCAGCGCTTCGAGCCAGCGGCGTTGCTCCGGCACTTCGAAGATCAGCTTGCGTAGCGCCGCGCGATCCAGCGTGCCGTCGGCCTGCAGGACATCGGGGCCGAAGTGCTCGGCAATTTTCGCCAGCGCCGGGCGCCCCGGTTCAACCACCCAGCGCGCTGCATGATCGGCGTCCACCACATGGACACCAAGATCGATGAAGTGCTGGGCGGCAGCGCTTTTGCCGCTGCCGATGCCGCCGGTCAGGCCGAGAATCCAGGGTTTTTCCACAGGGGTATTCATTTCAAACCGACAAACTGCCAATAGAAGTCGGTTATTTGACCACCCCAGAGCAAGGCAATCCAGCCGGCAATTGCCAGATAGGGCCCGAAGGGGATTGGCGTCGAGGTTTTCCGGTCGCGCAGCTTGAGCAGAATCACCCCCAGTACGGCCCCCACCAGCGACGACAGGAGAATGGTCAGCGGCAGAATCTGCCAGCCTCCCCAGGCCCCCAGCAGTGCCAGCAGCTTGAAGTCGCCGTGACCGATGCCGTCCTTGCCGGTGAGCAGCTTGAACAGCCAGAACACCGACCACAGCGCCATGTAACCGGCCACCGCGCCCCACATCGCATCGTGCAGCGAGACGAACAGGCCGAAGCTGTTGACGATCAACCCCAGCCACAGCAGCGGCAGCACCAGCACGTCGGGCAACAGCTGATGCTCGGTGTCGATCAGGCTCATCGCCAGCAAGCCCCAGGTCAGCACGATCAGCAGGCATGCCGGCCAGCCGAAGCCCAGGTGCCAGGCGATGAACGCCGAGAGCAGGCCGCAGGCCAGTTCGGTCAGTGGATAACGCTTGCTGATCGGCGCCGCGCATGACGAGCAGCGCCCGCGCAAAAACAGGTAGCTGAGCAGCGGGATGTTTTCCCACGCACGAATGCGGTGAGCGCAATGCGGGCATTGCGAGTGCGGCAACATCAGGTTGTAGACCGGCAACGGCGTTTCGACGGGCAGCCCGAGCACGTCGTGGGCCTGCTGGCGCCATTCGCGCTCGAGCATTTTCGGCAGGCGCCAGATCACCACATTGAGGAAGCTGCCCACCACCAGCCCGAGTATCAGAGCAGTGAAGACAAAGGCCAGCGGATAGAGGGCGAAGAGTTCGTCGATGGACATGTCAGATCGCTGAGCCGAGTTGGAAGATCGGCAAGTACATGGCCACGACCAGCCCGCCGACGATCACCCCGAGTACCACCATGACGAAAGGCTCCATCAGACTGGTGAGGTTGTCGACCATGTTATCCACTTCTTCCTCGTAGAACCCGGCCACCTTGTCGAGCATGTCGTCCAGGGCGCCGGATTCTTCGCCGATGGCGGTCATCTGCACGGCCATGTTCGGAAAGATTCCGCTGGTGCGCATCGAGAAATTCAACTGCATGCCGGTGGCCACGTCCTGGCGAATGCGCAGCACCGCGCGCTTGAACACCACGTTGCCGGTGGCTCCGGCGACCGAGTCCAGCGCTTCGACCAGCGGCACGCCGGCGGCAAACGTGGTCGACAGGGTCCGGGCAAAACGGGCGACGGCGGACTTGTACATCATGGTGCCCACCAGTGGCAGTTTCAGCAGCCAGGCATCACGTCGGTCACGCAGGGCCGGGGATTTCTTCAAGGCATGGCGGGTGCCGAAAAACGCCACGATCAGCACACCCAGAATCGCCCACCACCATTGCTGCATGAACTCCGACAGACCGATCACCATCAGGGTGAACGCCGGCAGTTCGGCACCGAAGCCGGAAAATACCGACTGGAACTGCGGCACCACTTTCACCAGCAGAATGCCGGTGACGACCGCCGCCACCAGAATCACGGCGGTGGGGTAGGTCATGGCTTTCTTGATCTTGGCCTTGAGGCTTTCGCTCTTCTCCTTGTAGGTCGCCACGCGCTCGAGCAGGGTGTCGAGAGCACCGGACTGCTCGCCGGCATCGACCAGGTTGCAATACAACTCGTCGAAGTATTGCGGCTTCTTGCGCAGGGCCGCGGCGAAGCTGTTACCGGCGGCGACTTCCTGTTTCACCTCGTCCACCAGCTTGCGCATCGCCGGGTTCTCGAAGCCTTCGCCGATGATGTCGAATGACTGCAGCAACGGCACGCCGGCCTTCATCATGGTCGCCATCTGCCGGGTGAACAGGGCGATGTCCAGCGGCTTGATGCGTTTGCCGAAATTCAGCAACGACGCGGATTTCTTGCGCACCTTGCCGGGGTTGATGCCCTGCTTGCGCAACTGGGCCTTGATCAGCGCGGGGTTTTGTCCGCTCAGTTCGCCGCTGATCCGGCTGCCTTTCTTGTCGGTGCCTTCCCAGGCGTAGACGCTGATTTTCGCTGCCTTGACGGCCATGTTCAGTCCTTGGTAACCCGGTTGATTTCTTCAAGGCTGGTGATGCCTTGCATGGCCTTGATCAGTCCCGAGGTGCGCAGGTCGTTGAAGCCGTCCAGGCGCATCTGGCTGTCGATTTCCAGTGAGTTGCCCTCGGCCATGATCAGCCGTTGCAGTTCGGGCGTGTTCCTGACCACTTCATAGATGCCGGTGCGGCCCTTGTAGCCGCCGTTGCATTGATCGCAACCGACGGGCTCATAGATCGTGAAACTGCCGATGCGTTCCTCGGGAAAGCCTTCCTTGAGCAGGGTTTCGCGGGGAATTTCGATGGGCTTCTTGCAGTGGCTGCAGAGTTTTCGCGCCAGTCGCTGGGCGATGATCAGGCTGACCGAGGTGGCGATGTTGAAGCCTGGAATGCCCATGTTGTGCAAGCGGGTCAACGTTTCCGCCGCGCTGTTGGTGTGCAGCGTGGACAGTACAAGGTGACCGGTCTGTGCAGCCTTGATCGCAATCTCCGCTGTCTCGAGGTCGCGTATCTCACCGACCATGATCACGTCCGGGTCCTGACGCAGGAACGAGCGCAGGGCCTGGGCGAAATCCAGCCCCTGCTTCGGGTTGACGTTGACCTGGTTGATGCCTTCCATGTTGATCTCCACCGGGTCTTCGGCGGTGGAGATGTTGATGTCGACGGTATTGAGGATGTTCAGTCCGGTGTACAGCGAAACGGTCTTGCCGGAGCCGGTGGGGCCGGTGACCAGGATCATGCCTTGCGGCTGTTTCAGGGCGGCCAGGTACAGCTCTTTCTGCTCCGGCTCGTAGCCGAGGGCGTCGATGCCGATCTGCGCGCTGGACGGGTCGAGAATCCGGATCACCACTTTCTCGCCCCACAGCGTCGGCAGGGTGTTGACCCGGAAGTCGATCGACTTGGTTTTCGACAGGCGCATTTTCAGACGCCCGTCCTGGGGTTTGCGGCGTTCCGAGATGTCGAGGCTGGCCATGACCTTCAGCCGGGCGGCGATGCGCCCGGCCAGTTGAATCGGCGGTTTGGCCACCTCACGCAGGATGCCGTCGGTACGCACCCGCACCCGGTAGTTTTTTTCGTAGGGCTCGAAGTGCAGGTCGGAAGAGCCGCTCTTGATCGCATCCAGCAGCATCTTGTGGACGAAGCGCACCACCGGCGCGTCGTCGGCGTCCATTCCACCGATGGCGTCCTGTTTGCTGTCATCGACGGATTCGACGTCCAGCCCGTCTAGGTCGACATCGGCCATGTCTTCCAGCCCGGAGGCGTGGGTGTCGAAGAATTTCTCGATGGCATCGGTGAGCTTGTCGTCCTCCACCAGAATGGCTTCGGTGGTCAGCCCGGTGCTGAACTGAATGTCGTTGATCGCCTGGTGATTGCTCGGGTCGGAGATCCCCACGAACAGTTTATTGCCGCGTCGCCACAGGGGCAGGGCATGGTGCTGGCGAACCAGTTTTTCGCTGACCAGGCCCTTGGGCTGGGTTTCCTTGTCCAGGCAGTTGAGGTCGAGGAACGCCATGCCGAAATGCTCCGAGGCGATTTCGGCGACCTGCCAACTTTTTACCAGTTTGTTCTGTACCAGATAGCTGACCAGCGACAGGCGATTGCGCTGGGCTTGCTGCCAGGCTTGCTGGGCGCTTTTTTCCGTGAGCAGTTCGGCCTGGACCAATTGCTTGGCCAGACCGCTCAGAGCGATGTCATTCATGGGAATCCCGGATGCAGACAGTTCATGACTTATAGCCTAGTCAAGTGACAGCGCCAAACCGCCTCGGTGCAGGTGACAAAAAGTGTCAGATAGTGCGGTTACAGGTTGTAGGAAACACCGCGAAAGCGTGATCGCGCCCAGCCTGCGCGGGTGCGGGCGCCTTGGCACGGGCTGTGCTGAGTCCTGTTCAGATCATGAGATTCCGACTCATGCATGGAGCGTGTCTATGAAAAAACAACAAGGTTTCACTCTGATCGAGCTGCTGATCGTCGTGGCGATCATCGGTATCCTGGCCACCATTGCGCTGCCGCAATACACCAAGTACCAGGCACGGTCCAAGGTGACGGCGGGGCTGGCGGAAATCAGCGCGCTGAAAGTGCCGTTCGAGGACACCATCAATCAAGGTACCGACCCGAACAGTACGCTGGTGACCGGTTCCGCAACTTATGTAACGACCAACTGCGGTACTGTCAGCGTGTCGGGTACGGCGAATACCGGGGCAGGCACCATCGTTTGCACCATCGCGAATGCACCGGCGCCTGTGCTGGGCAAAACCATTACGCTGACCCGTACCGGCGGCGCCACCGGTAACGTGGCCGGGGTCTGGAGCTGCGCTTCGACAGTCAACCCTGACTACGCCCCTAAAGGTTGCCCAGGCAGCGGTACTTGATTGCTTGATCCCTGCTCATCAAATGCCCCGCTTTGCGGGGCATTTTCTTTTGCGCGGTGCTTCACAAAAAGCTTCAATCTTTTCAGCGTGTTAGGAACTTTCCCAAAAGCCGCAAGTTGCATGTAGATAATTCAAAGGTCATGCAATTTGCATGATTTCGAGAATTTTTCATTTTGTTAACTCATTGATTTATAAGGATTTATTTTATTTTCGAAAGTTGGCACAGCGTTCGCAATATCTACGGTAACCCTGCTGACAAGACACGCAGCAGACTTTCCAGAAAAACAGGAGTTACTCGTATGAAGAAGTTCGCTATCACTGCCGCTGCTGCTACCGCGCTGACCCTGACCATGGCCACCGGCGCATTCGCACAATCCACCCAGGCGACCCAGGCTCCAATGACTCTGGCTGCCGGTGAAATGACCAAGGCGAAAGAAGCCACTTCCGACACCTGGATCACCACCAAAGTCAAAAGCGACCTGGTGACCGAAAAAGGCATTCCAGGCACTGACATCAAAGTAGAAACCAACAAAGGCGTCGTGTCTCTGTCCTCCACTGTTGCAGTGACAGAAGCACAGAAAAAAATGGCCGTAGACATCACCAAGAAAATCAAAGGCGTCAAAGCGGTCTCCGCTGACGGCCTGAAAGCCGAGTAAGGCAAGACTTCTCGCCTGGACCGGGAGAAGACGCGACAGGCGGGCCGAGCAATACGTCTGCCGCCCCTTTAGAGTTCATGCGAACGGCCACACGGAATGTGGCCATTACGGGCCCCGACATTCGTGTCGGGGCCTGTTCTATTTCAAGGGCTGGAAAAGTGGAGAGGAATCAGTCGCCGCGCTTGCTGTTGATCTGCCGCAGGCGATTGCCTTCGAAGCGCAGGTATTGATACATGCCGTTGCTTGGGCCGTAGGTCCATTCCTCGACCTGAAACTCTTCACGGCGATTGGCGCTGCGCTTGTAGCCCAGCACGTCGCGGCTGACCGGTTCACCGCATTTCTGCAGTACCTCGCTGGCGCGATCACCGAGGCTGACCAACTGGCTGCCACAGCGCAGGGTATCGGATGCCGAAGCCTGGCTGGCGACGAGCGCCAGCGCGATTGCGGCCAGCCATTGACTGTTCATCACTCGGCGTCCAAATGCATTTGCGTCACCACGCGACCGTCGCTTTCCGCTTCACCAAGATTGGCGTCGATGAAGTACACACGGTCGTCGGCCAACTGGCCCTTGTCCACCAGGTAATCCTTGATGCTGCTGGCACGGTCCTGGCCGAGCTGGCGCAACAGCACATCGCTGGAACTCCAGAACTTGATCACGTCGGCGCGCATTTTCGCCGTGCGTTCTTCCTTGCCCAGATCCTTCCATTCAGCCGGTGGCTGGGTTTTCAGACGGGTGCGGTAGATACCTTCAAGCAGCGGACCTTTTTCGTTGTCCGGTACCTGGATCAGCGAGGCCTGGGCCGGCACCTTGTCGCCACGACGCTGGAGCATCTTGTAGTAGTTGTACTGGTATTCGCGTTCCAGACGCTGCTCGGCAAGCAACGGGCCGTCGCTGCTTTGTGCGGCAGTGCCTTCGATTTCCAGACGCAGGGCCGGACGCTCTTTCAAGGCCTGGGACAATTTGACCAGCGCCGCTTCGGCATCCTTGTTCAGTTCACTGGAACCCGGTGCGAAGGAAACGGTGCCCAGATCTTCCGATCCGCCACCACTGACCAGACCGCCAATCAGCTTGAAAGGTGCGGCGGCGGCTTTGACGATCAGGTTGCGCAGGGTCTGCCAGACAATCGGCATCACGCTGAATTGCGGGTTGTTCAGGTCGCCGGTGACCGGCAGCTCGATGGAAATCTTGCCGTCCACGTCCTTGAGCAGCGCAATCGCCAGTTTCAGCGGCAGGCTCACGGCATCCGGGCTGTCGACCTTCTCGCCCAGTTGCAGTTGTTCGACCACCACTTTGTTCTCGGCCTTGAGCTGGCCCTTGGTGATCAGGTAATGCAGGTCGAGATTGAGCCGGCCCTTGCGGATCCGGTAACCGGCGAACTTGCCGGAGTAGGGGGTCAGGGTGGTCAGTTCGACCCGTTTGAAACTGGTGGCGATGTCGAGGCTGGCCATCGGGTCGAACGGGTTGACCGCGCCTTTGATGGTCACCGGCGCATAACGATCGACCTTGCCCTTGACGTCGACGCTGGCGGGTTTCGCCTGACGACTGTCGATGGTACCGATCTGGCCGTTGAGCTGCTGGATCGCCGTGGCGAAGTTCGGCGTCAGGCTGAAGTCGGCGAAGTTGGCCGAGCCGTCATTGATCACGATGCCGCCGATGTGAATGCCCAACGGTTTCGAGTTACTGGCGGGTTTGGCCGCCGCGGTTTTCGCCCCGGAGTCGGCAGGTTGCGGGATCAGCAAATCATCGATGTTGGTGGTGCGGTCATCGTTGATCATGAAGCGCGCATACGGCTGGAACAGGTTGATCCTGTCGATCGACAGGCTGTCGCCGTGTTGGTAATTCAGGCCTTCGACCACCACTTGCTGCCACTTGAGGAAGTCCCGGGTCTTCAGGGTGTCGAGGGTGTGCAATTGATCGACCTGAGCGCGACCGGTGACGCTGAGTGCCAGCGGCTCGGTACTTTTCAGGTTCACTTTCAGGTCGCTGCCGAGCATGCCGCTGCGCAGTTCCAGACGAATGAACGGGTTGATGTAGGACTGGGCGACGCGCAGGTCGATGTCCTGGGTCTTCACGTTGAGCTGGGCGGTGACCGGCGCCAGGTTGACCACGCCGTCGGCGTTGATCTTGCCTTGCTTGCCCAGGCCAGCGTCGAGTTTGACGTTGAAGGGCGAGCCGTTGAGGCTGTCGAAATTCTGCAGATCGACGTTCAGCGGCGTGACATCCAGCGTGACCTCGGGCTTCGCCGAGCGGTCCGCCAGGTGCACTTTGTAGTCACGCAGTTGCACGTCCTTGAGCAGCACTTGCCATGGCTTGCCCGGCGCGGCCGGTTCCGTTTTTGGCGAGTCGGCGGCGGCCGGAGTGCTTTTGGGCTCAGCCGCTGCTTTGGCGGCAGGTTTGGACGGCTGGCTGGCGAACAGTTTCTGCCAGTCCAGTTGCCCGTCCGCTTCGAGGGCGGCCCAGGTTTCGAGCTTCTGGCTGCGGATCTTGCCGACCACCACTTGTTGCTTGGCCAGGTCCACGGTGGTTTCGCTGACGTCGAGGCGGTCGAGTTTCGCCAGCGGACGTCCGTCCGGTGCCTTGATCGCAAACGGCGCAACGCTGACCGCCACGTTGCTCAACAGCAGTTCGGTTTCCTTGGACAGGTTGAGCTTGTAGTCGGTGCTCAGGCTGACCACGCCGTTTTCCAGCACCAGCGGCACCGCGTCGCGTACGTAGGGCCAGAACGCTTTCATCTGGCCGTCGGTGACTTTGAGCGTGCCTTCGGAGGCAATCGGGATCAGGCTGAAATTGCCTTTCCAGTCGATCTGCCCGCCAGCCGGGCCGATGGCGACCAGAGTCATGTCGGCGTTGTCTTCAGGCAGGGTGCTGAGGTTGTTCAGTTCGAAGTCGAGTTTGTCGTAGAGGAATTCGATCGGCTCGCTCGGGCGTGCATCCTCGAAATGCACGTTGCCGCCAGCCAGTTTGATCCGGTCGATACGCAGCGGAAACGGCTTGGCATTCGGATCGGCCGGCGTCGGTTCGCTGGCCGGCAGTTTGAACAGACCGAGCAGATTGAGTTTGCCGTCCTTGGCGAACAGGATTTCGGTCTTCGGTTTGTCCAGTTCGATGTCGGACAGGTGCAGGGCTTTTGTCCACAGGCTGTCGAGTTGCAGGTTGGCGTACAGGCGTTCGAAACCGACCTGTTCCTTGCCCGGCTCGCCGATGACCAGGCCCCACAGCGTGACTTCAAGGCTGAACGGATTGAGTTCGATACGCTGGATGTGCGCAGGCACCGTGGCGTAGTTGGCCAGTTGCTGGTTGGCCACGCGGAGCGCGATGCCCGGCAGAATCAGAAACCCCAGCAGGCTGTAGAGGGCCAGAGCAGTCAACAGGGCGCCAATCGCGCGAATCAATCCTTTGGGCATGTGCGGCTTCATCTGTCTGAATCGGAGTGCCTTGGAGTATGGCACGCGATTCCGGTTCCGAAGTACATCGCACGAGACAGGATTGTTCAGATTTGTCTGCAAAGTCTGTAGGAACTGCCGAAGACGGCTCCTGTCGGGGAAGATTTCAGAGCTGGAGAATCAGCGTCTTGAGCGGCGGTTGCCCGTCCAGTGAAGGGAAATCCCGGCCCGGGGTCATCACGCTCCATTCGCGCACCGGGCGCCCGGCTTTCTCGGCGCAACGCAGCACCTGTTCGCGCCAGTCGTCCATGCTGACTTTTGCCAGGTTGTTGCAGCAGATCAGCACGCCGTTTTCGGCGGTGGTCAGCAGGGCTGGCTTGAGCAGGCTCTGATAATCGCGCAGCAGGTCGACGGTGCCGAACGCACTTTTGGCCCACGCCGGTGGGTCGAGCAACACCAAATCGTATTGGCGTTGTTCGAGGCGTTGATAGCTCGGCAGTTTCTGCCCGCGACGCTGGCTGATCGGCAGACCGGCCAGCTGGCGGATCGCCGGGAAGTAGTCGGACTGGATGAATTCCATGGTTGGCAGCTGCGGATTGAGCAAACCGTTCTCACGGCCGACTGCCAGGTTGCCCTCGGCGAAATCCAGGTTGCACACCTCACGCGCACCGCCGGCGGCCGCACTGAGGCCGACGCCGCAGGTGTAGGCGAACAGGTTGAGCACGCTTTTGCCCTTGGCGTGATCCTTGACCCAGCCGCGGGTGTTGCGCAGGTCGAGGAACAGCAGCGGATCCTGGCCGGCGTGGCGTCCGCGCACGCGGTAGTTCAGGCCCCACTCGTGGCCGACCAGATCAACCAATGCTGCATCGTCGGCGCGGTAGACGCTGTCTTCGCGGTCGATGCGCGAGTTGCCACGGGAGCGGTCGTTGTAGACCAGCAAGGTTTGCAAGCCCAGCGTTTCGTTCACCGTGGCGTGCAGTTGCAGCAGGTCGGCGAGTTCCAGTGTCTGGTGGAAACTCTGCACCATCAGTTGCGGGCCGTAGCGGTCGACGGTCAGGCCGCCGGCGCCTTCCTGGCTGCCGTGGAACAGGCGATAGCAGTCGGTGCCCTGGAGGTGCAGCTCGGCGAGCAGATCCTGGCGTTGATCGAGGGCGGCGCGCAGCGCCTGATTCAGGGAAGACATGCTTGCGCCTTGCTGGAGGGAATCGGGGCGCGGGAGTTTAGCAGCTACTGAGCTTCATCTCAGCCCCATCCGCCGTTGGGCCCGTTGCACCGAACCATTGCGCATCGCCCAGCGCAGCATCGGTGCGCTGCGCTTGACGCTGGCGCGGATCAGCTGGCGTTGCAGCGGGTTCTGCCGGGCATCCAGCATGTCGCTGGCCCAGTCCGGCAGCAGATCGATACCGGCCTTCATCATCAGGTCGCCAAACGGCCGTGCCAGCACGCTGGGCGCCGGGGCATCGAGCAGCAGGCGCAAGACTTCGCGGCTACGATCGTCACACACCAGCTGCGGGCGCATGCGTTGCAGGTAATCGGCCACGGCCTGGCGCGACTTCGGCACATCGCGGGCACCCAGGCGTTCAGCGACCACGGCGATTTCCGCGTAGTAACGGTCCTGATCCTGCGGTGACAACTGCGGGTTGCGGTAACGCAAATGGGCGGCGAGAAAGTTGCTGACCTCGGCCACGTGCACCCAGGTCAGCAGATCCGGATCACTGGCCGCATAGGGCCGGCCATCCGGCGCGGTGCCAACCACTTGCAGGTGAATGGTGCGGACTTTCTCGATCAGCCATTCGGCGTCCCGTTTGGAGCCGAACGTAGTGCCGGAGACAAACTGGCTGGTTCGGCGCAGGCGACCGAGCATGTCCTGGCGGAAATTCGAGTGATCCCAGACGCCAGCCAGCGCCAGTGGGTGCAGGGCTTGCAGTAGCAAGGCACTGATGCCGCCGATCAACATGCTGCTGAAGTCGCCGTGCACTTGCCAACTGATCGAGTCCGGGCCGAACAGGCCGGGATCGCCCTTGGGGTTTTCCAGATCGAGCTGGCCGAGGGACAGACCGGTCAGGCTCATGAGCTGGTTTTCGATACGGCTGCGGATGAATTCCATGGCAACTCAGTGGTGAAGGGCGGCGCGGCCGGTTGACCGCGCCCGTGATTCTACTGGTTAAGGCGCTTGTCGATCAGCCCCTGCACCACGCTCGGGTCGGCCAGGGTCGAGGTATCGCCAAGACTGTCGAGCTCGTTGCAGGCGATCTTGCGCAGGATTCGCCGCATGATCTTGCCCGAGCGGGTTTTCGGCAGGGCCGGGGCCCACTGGATCAGGTCCGGTTTGGCGAAACTGCCGATCTCCTTGCTGACGTGGGCCAGCAATTCCTTCTTCAGTTCGTCGTTGGGTTCGGCGCCGTTCATGGGCGTGACGAAGGCGTAGATGCCCTGGCCTTTGACGTCGTGGGGGTAACCGACCACGGCGGCCTCGGCGATGCTGTCGTGCAGCACCAGCGCGCTTTCGACCTCGGCGGTGCCGATGCGATGGCCGGAGACATTGATCACGTCATCGATGCGCCCGGTGATCCAGTAGTCGCCATCCTCGTCGCGGCGGGCGCCGTCGCCGGTGAAGTAGTAGCCGGGGTAGGGTTTGAAGTAGGTGTCGACCATGCGCTGCGGATCGCCGTAGACGCTGCGGATCTGCGCCGGCCAGCTCGACTTGATCGCCAGCACGCCGCTGCCGGCGCCCTTGATTTCCTTGCCGTGTTCGTCGAGCAGCACCGGTTGCACGCCGAACATCGGTTGGGTGGCGCAGCCCGGTTTGATCCGCTGGGCGCTGACCAGCGGGCTGAGCATGATGCCGCCGGTCTCGGTCTGCCACCAGGTATCGACAATCGGACAGCGCTGTTCGCCGACCACGTTGAAATACCATTCCCACGCTTCCGGGTTGATCGGCTCACCGACGCTGCCGAGCAATCTGAGACTCTGTCGCGAAGTTTCCTGCAAGGGGCCGGCGCCTTCACGCATCAATGCGCGCAGGGCGGTCGGCGCGGTGTAGAAGATGTTGACCTTGTGTTTGTCGATCACCTGCCAGAACCGCGACGTGCTCGGATAGCTCGGTACGCCTTCGAAGATCAGCGTGGTCGCGCCGTTGGCCAGCGGGCCGTAGACGATGTAGCTGTGGCCGGTGACCCAGCCGACGTCGGCGGTGCACCAGAACACTTCGCCATCGCGGTAGTCGAGCACGTACTTGAAGGTCATCGCCGCTTGCAGCAGGTAACCGCCGGTGGTGTGCAGCACGCCCTTGGGTTTGCCGGTGCTGCCGGAGGTGTAGAGGATGAACAGCGGGTCTTCGGCGTCCATCGGTTCCGGCGGGCAATCGTCGCTGACATCGCGCACGGCCTGGTGATACCAGAGGTCACGGCCTTCGGCCCAGTCGACCTTGTTCTGGGTGTGTTCGACGACCACGACAGTGCTGACCTTGGGACAGCTTTGCAGGGCCTTGTCGACGTTCTGTTTCAGCGGCACGAACTTGCCACCGCGCACGCCTTCGTCGGCGGTGATCACGGTGCGGCAGTCGGCGTCGAGAATGCGGTCGCGCAACGAGTCCGGGGAGAAACCGCCAAACACCACCGAGTGAATCGCGCCGATCCGTGCGCAGGCGAGCATGGCGTAAGCCGCCTCGGGGATCATCGGCATGTAGATGCACACCCGGTCGCCCTTCTTCACGCCGCGGCTTTTCAGCACGTTGGCCAGGCGGCAGACGTGGTGATGGAGTTTGTTGTAGGTGATTTGCGTGGATTCGGCGGGATCATCGCCCTCCCAGACAATGGCGGTCTGGTCGCCGCGTTTCTCCAGGTGGCGATCGATGCAGTTGTAACTGACGTTCAGTTTCGCCCCGGCGAACCAGGAAGCCTCGCCGGTCTTCAGGTCATAGCGCTGGACGGTCTGCCACGGCGTGCTCCAGTCGAGGAAGCGGGTGGCCTGCTCGGCCCAGAAGGTGCTGGGGTGTTCAATGGATTCTCGGTACAGGCGATGGTAGTCGTCCTGACTCAACTGGGCTGCCCGGCGGACGGCATCGGCTTTGGGGAACGTGCTGATATCGAACATGACGGTTCCTTATTCTTGTTGTGCGACAAGGATAAAGATGCGCCGAGAGCGGGGAGGGTTCAATACCTGTAAACAAACACCCCCTCATGGCGAGGGGGTGTGTTCAGAGCTGAATCAGCCGCGGTGACGGCCGCGGAAGTAGTTGATCAGGCCTTGAGTGGACGCATCTTCGGCGGCGGTTTCTTCGCTGCCGACCAGGCGGTTGTAGACGCCCTTGCCCAGCTCTTTACCCAGTTCCACGCCCCACTGGTCGAAGGCGTTGATGCCCCAGACCACGCTTTGCACGAAGACTTTGTGTTCGTACATCGCCACCAGCGCGCCGAGACGACGCGGGCTGATGCGCTCGACCACCAGGGTGTTGCTCGGACGGTTGCCCGGGATCACCTTGTGCGGTGCCAGTTTCTGCACCTGTTCTTCGCTCATGCCTTTGTCGCGCAGTTCGGCTTCGGCTTCCGGCAGGGTCTTGCCGAGCATCAGCGCCTGGCTCTGGGACAGGCAGTTGGCGTACAGCCACTGATGGTGGTCGGACACCGGGTTGAAGCTGACGATCGGCACGATGAAGTCGGCCGGAATCAGCTGGGTGCCCTGGTGCAGCAACTGGTGGTAAGCGTGCTGGCCGTTGCAGCCGACGCCGCCCCAGATCACCGGGCCGGTATCGGTCGACACCGGAGTGCCGTCCTGACGCACGCTCTTGCCGTTGGATTCCATGTCCAGCTGTTGCAAGTGCTTGGTGATGTTACGCAGGTAGTGGTCGTACGGCAGGATCGCGTGGCTCTGCGCGCCCCAGAAGTTGCCGTACCACACGCCGAGCAGGGCCAGCAGCACCGGCATGTTCTGTTCGAACGGCGCGCTCTGGAAATGCTGGTCCATGGTGTAGGCACCGGACAGCAGTTCCTTGAAGTTGGACATGCCGATGGCCAGGGCAATCGGCAGACCGATGGCCGACCACAGCGAATAACGACCGCCGACCCAGTCCCACATCGGGAAGATGTTCTCTTCGCGGATACCGAAGGCCACGGCCGCCGCGTTGTTGCTCGATACGGCGATGAAGTGACGATACAGCTCGGCTTCCGAACCGCCCTGGGCCAGGTACCAGGCACGGGCGGCCTGGGCGTTTTTCAGGGTTTCGAGGGTGTTGAACGATTTCGACGACACGATGAACAGCGTGGTCTCGGCGCGCAGTTTTTGCGTCAGCTCGTGGAATTCGCTGCCGTCGATGTTCGCCAGGTAATGGCAACGCACGCCTTTCTGGGCGTAGGACAGCAGGGCTTCGGAGACCAGTTCCGGGCCGAGGAACGAACCACCGATACCGATGTTGACCACGTCAGTGATCGGCTTTTCGGTGTAACCGCGCCACAGGCCGTCATGGATCTTGCCGACCAGATCGGTGATCTGGTTCAACACCTTGTGTACTTCAGGCATCACGTTGACGCCATTGACCGACAGCTTGTCGCCCACCGGGCGACGCAGGGCGGTATGCAGCGCCGGGCGGCCTTCGGAGGAGTTGACGATTTCGCCGTCGAACAGCGCCTTGATCGCGCCCTTGAGATCGACTTCGTTGGCCAGACCCACCAGCAGGTTGCGGGTCTCGGCGTTGATCAGATTCTTCGAATAGTCGAGAAACAGTCCGCAGCTGCTGAGGGTGAACTGAGTGAAGCGCTGCGGATCGGCGTTGAAGGCTTCGCGCATGCTGAAATCCTGCATGGCTTGGCGGTGGTCTTTCAACGCCTGCCAGGCAGGCAGAGCGGTAACGTCATGAGGGGTGCGGTAGTACGCCATCGCTGCGGTTTTCCTTTTTACTTGAACGGCCTTTTGAACACTGAAAAGACCTCCCCGCCATGTTTGGGCGAGGGGGCAACTGCGTCGACACGATTACACGGGCGCAGGGCGAATACAGTAAACCCAGCGCCGCGATCTGTCTTGGCTTCTTCTGACCTGTTACCTGTACTTTTTTAACATCGATAACAGCAGACGCCGACAGACGGCGGGTAATGCGAGCAAGTCCCTGCTTTCGCGCGCAGTGGATCGGCGGGCAGTTTGCCCGATGGTCAGGTGCCCGGCAATACGATCTGGAAGGGGGATGAAAGACGAATGAGGGAGCGAACAGGCTCGCTCCCTCATTCTGTTGTTGCGGTGTTCAGGCGGGGGTATCGAGGTTCAGGTGCAGGTTGTCGATCAACCGGGTGGTGCCGAGGAACGCAGCAACCAGAATCACCAGGTCACGATCTTCCGCTGTGGCCGGACGCAGGGTCAGGGCGTGGCGGATTTCCAGGTAATCCGGGCGCAGGCCGGCGGCTTCCAGCTGTTGCCGCTGTGCCAGGATCAAGGCCGGGAAGTCGCGCTCGCCCTGCTTGATCGACTCGGCAATGTTGCTCAGGGCGCGGTAAACGACGGGCGCTACGGCGCGTTGTTCCTCGCTGAGGAAACCGTTGCGCGAGGACAGCGCCAGGCCATCGGCTGCACGTACGGTCGGCTCGCCGATGATCTGGATCGGCATGTTCAGGTCATGCACCAGCGCACGGATCACGGCCAGTTGCTGGTAGTCCTTCTGACCGAAGATCGCCAGATCCGGCTGGACCATGTTGAACAGTTTGCTGACCACGGTCGCCACACCTTCGAAGTGCCCCGGGCGGCTGGCACCGCACAGGCCTTCGGAAAGCTGTGGCACGCTGACCCGGGTCTGCCCGGCCATGCCGTCGGGGTACATTTCTTCGACGGTCGGGGCGAACAGCAGGGAGCAACCGGCTTCCAGCAGTTTTTCCTGATCCGCCGCCAGGGTGCGCGGGTATTTGTCGAGGTCTTCGCCGGCGCCGAACTGCAGCGGGTTGACGAAAATGCTCGCGACCACGAAGTCCACTCGCTGCTTGGCTTTAGTGATCAATGCGATGTGGCCGCTGTGCAGGTTGCCCATGGTCGGCACGAAGCCGATGCGCTTGCCTTCACTGCGGGCGCGCGCCACGGCAGCGCGCAGTTCACGTACGGTTTTGACGGTGTTCATGCAGAGAATCCGTGTTCGATCCCAGGGAAAGTGGCGGCTTTGACTTCGTTCACATAAGCCTTCAGTGCGGACTGGATGCTGTCCTGACCCTGCATGAAGTTCTTCACGAATTTCGGTACGCGGCCGCTGATCGACAGGCCGAGCATGTCGTGCAGCACCAGGACCTGACCGTCGGTGTCGGTGCCGGCGCCGATGCCGATCACCGGGATTTTCACCGCCTGGCTGATTTCGGCCGCCAGTTCGCTCGGCACGCATTCCAGCAGCAGCATCGCCGCGCCGGCCTGCTCCAGGGAGATCGCGTCGGCGCGCATCTGGCGTGCCTGGTTTTCGTTGCGACCCTGCACTTTATAGCCGCCGAGAATGTTCACGGCTTGCGGAGTCAGGCCCATGTGGGCGCAGACCGGTACGCCGCGCTCGGCCAGCAGACGGATCGATTCCGCCAGCCACAGCGCACCTTCGACCTTGACCATGTGCGCGCCGGCCTGCATCAGCATGGCGCTGTTGGTCATGGTTTGTTCGAGGGTGGCGTTGGCCATGAACGGCAGGTCGGCCAGGATCAGGGCGTCGGTGTTGCCGCGCTTGACGCAGGCAGTGTGGTAGGCCATTTCCGCAATGGTCACCGGCAGGGTGCTGTCGTGACCTTGCAGGACCATGCCGAGGGAGTCGCCCACCAGCAGCACTTCGACACCGGCCTCGTTGCAGGCGTGGGCGAAGGTCGCGTCATAGCAGGTCAGCATGGTGATCTTTTCACCTTTCTGCTTGAGGCTCTGGAGCGTGGTCAGGGTGATGGCTGGCATGTAAGAAATCCTCGTTCAGGCGCTTTGGAAACTACTGCGAGTAACGCGCGTGATTCGTCATCTATTCAGGCGCACGCTCTTTTGTCGTGCTTATAAGGCCTGGATTGCGCCCTTGTATGCCGGGTTGGCGGCAGCGGGACGCCTATAGTCGTGATGAGGCCTCAGGAAGTCAATTGCATGTGTTACCGCATTGTTACGACGGGAGTGTTACCGGCGTTACTGATGCGATTCAGCGGGCCGGCAGGCCTGATCTGCGGGTTTTTTGTCCTACAAAAACGCAAAATACGGGAGCAGGTCTGCTCCCGCATCGGCGGTTTGGGTCAGGCGTGGGAGAGGCGTTCGAGGCCGACGAACGGGCAGGCTGCGAGCAGATCGGCAAGGGTGCGGCCGTCGGCCAGGCGCAGATCTTCGGGGGCCAGTTCGGCCAGGGGGTAAAGAACGAACGCACGTTCCTGCATGTGGTAATGCGGGACTTTCAGGCGCGGTTCATCGATCAGACGGTCACCGAACAGCAGGATGTCCAGGTCCAGCGTGCGCGGGCCCCAGCGTTCCAGGCGTTCGCGACCCTGGCCGTTTTCGATGGATTGCAGGGCATCGAGCAGTTCCAGCGGGGCGAGTGTGCTGTCGAGCGCCGCAACCGCGTTGGTGTAACGCGGCTGACCCGGCAGCAGGGAGTCGCTCTGGTAAAAGGCAGAGACACCGACCAGTGCTGTACTCGGCAGTTGCGTCAATGAGTCGACCGCGCTGCGCAGTTGTTCGGCCGGGTCAGCCAGGTTGCTGCCCATGCCGATGTAGATGCGTTCCATGCCCTATTCGCCCGTAGCGCTCGGTGCACCGGCGCGTTTGCGCTTGGAACCGCTGCTGCGGCGACGCTTGCGCGGAGCACCGCTGGCGCCGTCTTCCTTGCCGCTGAGATCGCGGATCATGTCGCGGCGTTCGCTGTCGTTGGCATCCTGATAATCGGTCCACCATTCGCCCAGGCCATCGGTCTGCTCGCCGGCGCTTTCACGCAGCAGCAGGAAGTCGTAGCCGGCGCGGAAGCGCGGATTGTCCAGCAACAGGTCGGCGCGTTTGCCGCTGCGGCGTGGCAGGCGTTCCTGCATGTCCCAGATCTCGCGGATCGGCATGGTGAAACGTTTTGGAATCGCAATGCGCTGGCACTGCTCGGCAATCAGCTCGTGGGCGGCTTCCTGCATCGCCGGAATCGGCGGCATGCCACGTTCCTGCAGGCGCAATACGCGGGCTGGCAGGGCTGGCCACAACAGGGCGGCAAACAGGAACGCCGGGGTCACCGGTTTGTTCTGCTTGATCCGCAGGTCGGTGTTGGTCAGTGCTTCGCTGATCAGTGTGTGGGTGTATTCCGGGTTGTATTCCAGCGCATCGGCGCTGGCCGGGAACAACGGCGCGAACAGTTGCAGGTCGACCAGCATCTCGAAGGTGATGGCGCCATGGCCGGAGAGGAACAGCTTGAGCACTTCCTCGAACAACCGAGCCGACGGAATTTCGCGCAGCATCGGTGCCAGGTCGCGGATCGGCTGGACGGTGTGCTTTTCGATGCCGAAGTTGAGCTTGGCGGCGAAACGCACGGCCCGCAGCATCCGTACCGGGTCTTCCTGGTAGCGCTGTTTCGGGTCGCCGATCAGGCGGATCAGATGATTGCGGATGTCGTGCACGCCGTTGGCGTAATCGAGGATGCGCTCGCTGACCGGATCGTAATACAGGGCGTTGATGGTGAAGTCGCGACGTTGCGCGTCTTCTTCCAGGGTGCCGTAAACGTTGTCGCGCAGAATGCGCCCGCTCTCGTTGCGCGAAGACTGATTGCTGTCTTCGTCGTCTTCATTTTGCGGGTGGTTGGCGCGGAAGGTCGCGACCTCGATGATTTCGCGACCGAAATGGATGTGCACCAGCTTGAAGCGGCGGCCGATGATCCGCGCATTGCGGAATTCGGCGCGAACCTGCTCGGGAGTGGCGCTGGTGGCGACGTCGAAGTCTTTGGGTGTGATGCCCAAAAGCATGTCTCGCACGCAGCCACCAACCAGGTAGGCCTGGTAGCCGGCGCCCTGCAGACGTTCGACGATGTTGACCGCGTATCGGCTGAATTGCGCCTTTTGCAGCGAATGTTGGCCGCTGTTGAGGACTTCAGGCGTGCTACGGATGTGTTGCGTACGACGCAGGGGAGTTCGGAATGACTGGAACAGCTTCTTCAGCATGGGATGCACTGTTTGAAGGAATGTTCGGCCATACCAGAGAATGACCGCATGATGGGCGGGGATTCTAGCATTTAGTCGAGGGATGGTGTAGGACGCTGCCGATTTGCGCTGCAGGCCGCAGGCTAGAGGGGTGAAGATGCGTCAGGAGGGGAGATTTTCCCGGGAGGGAGAAACTACAAGGGGAGCCGAAGCTCCCCAAGAAGTAGTTGCGTGCTCTTTTTATTATTGATTCGGGCTTCTTGTTTTTGTTGAGTGCCCTCGCCATGAAGCTTTTCCTTCATGACCCTCCCAATCGGGAGCCAAGAGCAAACGGATTGCTTTGGTCGCTGAATTGCAGTGATCTCTCGATCCAACCAGTACAGGCTCTGTCTTAGGACAGTTTTTGTTGTTCTCGGCCTGGTCGTGGGGCAAGCCCCAAATACAACGCCTCTCCAAAAGAATCAGTTAGCTGCGCCTCTCGCCGTCTTGTTTTTATTGTGCGTGAGTCGATTCGTCTTATTTTTATTGTCTTGTGCATTGCTTGTTATTGTTCTTGTACCAAACATATAGCAGGGGCCGTGCCAACTTTTGCGAACCCCAATAAAACAAGGGGTTAGGTCGATATAACCGTTTTCGCAGGGCGAAAAAAAGCCGGGGTTTCGTTACCGATAACCCCGGCTTCTGTTACGTGAAAAGACTGAGGTAACAGTTTTTTCACACATTCAACGGTTACCCGCACACTCGACAGGTAACGTTCAGCTCTCGCTGGCGACCCCGGTCTTGCGCCGTGGAATGCCCAGGCGCTGGCGGCGTTCCCACAGGCATTTGCGGCTGACGCCCAGTTTGCGCGCCAGTTCGGTCTCGGTCATGTGGTCCTGGTGCTCGAGTACGAAATGCTGGAAGTAGTCTTCCAGCGACAGGTCTTCGGTCGGCTCGTGGCTGCTGTTGCTGGCGTTACCGGCCGGTTGCGCCGGCAGGCCGATGAACTCGTCGTCCTCCAGATCCCCCAGCTCGATGTCGATGCCCAGCAGGTCGGCAGAGATTTCCGGGCTTTCGCTCAGGATGACGGCGCGCTCGACGGCGTTTTCCAGCTCCCGCACGTTACCCGGCCACGAATAGTGCCGGATCGCCTGTTCGGCATCGGCGGCAAACTTCAGGTCGGTGCGGTTGATGCGTGCGCTCTGGCGGGCGAGGAACGCATTGGCGATTTCGTTGACGTCGGCGCCACGCTCGCGTAGGGCCGGCAGTTTCAGCGCGATCACATGGAGGCGGTAATACAGGTCTTCACGGAACTGGCCGATTTTCGCCAAGCTCTTGAGGTCACGGTGGGTCGCGGCGATCAACCGGACATCGACTTTCTGCGACTGCACCGAGCCGACCCGGCGAATTTCGCCTTCCTGCAATACACGCAACAGGCGAGCCTGGGCTTCCAGAGGCAGTTCGCCGATCTCGTCAAGGAACAGCGTGCCGCCGTCCGCCGCTTCCACCAGACCGGCACGACCGGCGCTGGCACCGGTGAATGCACCTTTCTCGTGACCGAACAGCTCGGACTCGATCAGGCTTTCCGGAATGGCCGCGCAGTTCACCGAGATCATCGGTGCCTTGGCGCGTTTCGACAGATTGTGCAGGGCGCGGGCCACCAGCTCTTTACCGGTGCCGGACTCGCCCTGGATCAGGACATTGGAATCCGTCGGGGCGACTTTGCGGATCTTGCCGTAAAGGTCCTGCATCGGTGGGCAGGAGCCGATGATGCCGATCTCGCCGTTGCTGTTGTCTGTGGCGGATTTGCCATTGCCGTTGGCAGTTTTGCCGGTAACGACTTCACCGACAGCCGGCGCCGACTGGCGATCACGCAGGATCCGGGCGACAGCCTGAAGCATTTCATCGTGGTCGAACGGCTTGGCGATGTAATCCACCGCGCCCATCTTCATCGAGTCGACCGCCGAACGCAGGCTGGCGTAGCTGGTCATGATCAGCACCGGCGTGCCCTGGCCGAGCTTGATCAGCTCGGTGCCCGGAGCACCCGGCAGACGCAGGTCGCTGACGATCAGATCGAATGTGGGAATACTGAAGCGTTCTTGTGCTTCCTGCACTGAACCGGCTTCGCTGACCTGGTACTGGTTGCGTTCCAGCAGGCGGCGCAAGGCGGAGCGGATAATGGTTTCGTCTTCGACGATCAAAATGTGCGGCATTGATTCGATACTCTCGACGGTCTCAGTTCACAGCGGACGTCGCTTCGACATGACGCGGCAATGTCACCCGGATACGGGTGCCGCGCTGGCTCTGAACATCAGCCGGGCTGTCGATGGTGATTTGTCCATAATGCTCTTCAACGATGGAATAGACCAGTGCAAGGCCCAGACCGGTGCCTTCGCCAGGATCCTTGGTGGTAAAGAAGGGTTCGAACAATCGGTCCATGATGCTCGATGGAATGCCGCTGCCTTCGTCCTCCACGATCAGGTCGACCGTGTGTTCGCCGGCTTCGCTCTTGACCCGCACCGCACTGCCGGCAGGCGAGGCGTCACGGGCGTTGGAGAGCAGATTGATCAGCACCTGGGCGAGCCGCTGCGGGTCACCTTCGACCCAGTGATCGGGGTCGCACAGGTTGTAGAACTGGACTTCGAAATTGCGCCGGTTCAAAGCCAGCAGACCAATGGCATCCTGAGCCACCTCCGCCAGACAGACGGGCTCGTCACTGTGCTGATGGCTGCCGGCGTGGGCAAAACTCATCAGCGACTGGACGATGCGTGACACGCGTTTGGTCTGCTCGAGGATCTGGCCGCTGATTTCCGTCAGTTCGCCATCTTCTTCGCGCTCTTCACGCAGGTTTTGCGCAAGACACGCGATGCCAGTGATCGGGTTGCCGATTTCATGGGCCACGCCAGCCGCGAGTCGACCGATGCTGGCCAGACGCTCGGAGTGAACCAGTTTGTCTTCGAGCATCTGGGTTTCGGTCAAATCTTCCACCAGCAACACCAGGCCGCTGTTACCTGGCGCCAGCGGCTCGTCGATCGCCGCTTTGTGCAGGTTCAGCCAGCGGGTCTGGCCATCAAGGGTCAGGTGCTGTTTGTGCAGGTGTTCATCGGGCAGGTTGATGAAGCCTTGCAGCAATTCTTTCCACGGATTGGCGATGGTGCTCAGGCGCGATCCGACCACTCGTTGCGCGGCAATCCCGGTCAGTTCTTCCATGGCCTTGTTCCACATCAGGATCTCCTGATCCTTGGCCAGCGAGCAGACGCCCATCGGCAGTTCCTGCAGGGTCTGGCGGTGGTAGCGGCGCAGGGCATCGAGTTCAGCGGCCAGACCGGTGAGGCGCGAGTGGTAGTCCTCGAGGCGGCTTTCGATGAAGTGGATGTCTTCGGTGACGTAGTTTTCGCCGCCGGCCTTGTAGGGCAGGAAGGTTTCCACCATGTCCTGGGCCACGCTCGGGCCCATCAGGCCGGAGAGATTGGCTTCGATCCGGTCGCGCAAGCGACGCAAAGCGTAAGGGCGGCGTTCGTCGAACGGCAGATAGAGGTCGCGCAGGGCCTGTTCGACTTCCTTTTGCGCAGCCTTGGCACCCAATGGCTTAGCCAGTTGTGTGGCGAATTCCTGGGGCGAGGCGGCATGCAGTTCCCGACGTTGCGGGCGACGCACGTTATCCACCGCGCAGGCTTCGGCGGCGCTGGCCTCTTCCGGGCTGGCATTGGTGAACAGCGAAATCAAAGTGAACATCAGGACGTTGGCTGCCAGCGAGGCGATGGCCGCCATGTGCCAACTGGTGTCGTCCAGCACGTAGATCATGTTCAGCAGTGGAATATAGAAACCCTGCAGATTGCCGACCAGCGGCAGCAGCATGGTCACCACCCACACCAGGATCCCCGCCAGCAGCCCAGCGATGAAGCCCCGGCGGTTGGCGGTCGGCCAGTACAGCACCGACAACACGCCGGGCAGGAATTGCAGGGTCGCGACGAAGGCGACGATGCCGAGGTTGGCCAGATCCTGTTCCGCGCCGAGCATCAGGTAGAAGCAGAAGCCGGCCATGATGATCGCGACGATCAGCGCCCTGCGGGTCCATTTCAGCCAGCGGTAGATGTTGCCTTCGGCCGGTGGCTGATAAAGCGGCAGCACCAGGTGGTTCAGGGCCATGCCTGACAGCGCCAGCGTGGTGACGATGATCAGGCCGCTGGCCGCCGACAGACCGCCGACATAGGCCAACAACGCCAGGGCTTTGCTGTTGGCAGCGATGCCGATGCCGAGGGTGAAGTATTCCGGATTGGTGGTGGCGCCGAGTTTCAGGCCGGCCCAGAGAATCAGCGGCACCGCCAGGCTCATCAGCAGCAGGAACAGCGGCAGGCCCCAGCTCGCGCTGACCAGCGAGCGCGGGTTGAGGTTTTCGGTAAAGGTCATGTGATACATGTGCGGCATCACGATCGCCGAGGCGAAAAACACCAGCAGCAACGTGCGCCACGGGCCTTCCTGCAGCGGCGTGTGCAGGGCGGCGAGAGCGGTCTGGTTCTGCAACAGCCAAAGTTCTAGCTGTTGCGGGCCGTCGAACACACCGTACAGCGCGTAGAGGCCGACGCCGCCGAGAGCGGCCAGTTTGATCACCGATTCGAAGGCAATCGCGAACACCAGACCTTCATGCTTTTCACGGGTGGCGATATGGCGCGAGCCAAAGAAGATCGTGAACAGGATGATCAGTGCGCAGAACGCCAGGGCCACGCGATTCTGCACCGGTTCGCCGGTGAGGATGCCGATGGAATCGGCCACGGCCTGGATCTGCAACGCCAGCAGCGGTAATACGCCGATCAGCATGAAAATCGTGGTCAGCGCACCGGCCCAGGTGCTGCGAAAGCGAAAGGCGAACAAGTCCGCCAGCGACGACAGTTGATAGGTGCGGGTGATCTTCAGGATCGGATACAGCAACACCGGCGCCAGCAGAAACGCGCCGGACACCCCGAGATAACTGGACAGAAAGCCGTAGCCGTACTGATAGGCCAAGCCAACCGTTCCGTAGAACGCCCACGCACTGGCGTAAACCCCCAGCGACAGGGTGTAAGTCAGCGGATGGCGAATGATCGCCCGGGGGATCATGCCCCGCTCACTGATCCATGCCACGCCGAACAACGCGGCCAGGTAGGCGGCGCTGATCAGCAGCATCTGGGTCAGGCTAAAGCTCATCGGCATCTTTTTGGCTCTGCAGGATGAAGGTCACGACGATCAGGATCAGCCAGAGCAGATAAGGGCGATACCAGGCGCCCGTAGCGTCGATCCACCAATCCATGATGGCGGGAGAAAACAGGTAGATCCCCACGACCAGAAGCAGGACCAAGCGATAGATGTACATCCCGGCCTCTCTTTTTTATGCGCGTGCCCGAAAACGTGCGGCGATGGTAACGGATGGGCGCGCCACTGCAAGTGTCGTCACAGCAGTTGCGCTTCGGGCAGGGTCAGTGTGCGCGGGATTTCCGAGGCATCCCAGTGGGCGCTGCCCCATTTCAGCAGCTCCTGCGGCGAGGCGTGGGCCAGCTCAGGTCCCGGCTCTTGCCCCAACGCACGCAAGGCTCTCAGCAACAATGGCGTGGCCTGATCGGCCTCCAGCGGTGGCGAGCGGTAGGACTTGCCGAGCTTGTTGCCGTCCGGCTGGGTAATCAGCGGCAGGTGCAGGTAGCGCGGCTGGCGCAGGCCCAGCAGTTCTTGCAGGTAGAGCTGGCGCGGCGTGGAGTCGAGCAGGTCGGCGCCGCGCACGATGTCGGTGATGCCCTGCCACGCATCGTCCAGCACCACCGCCAGTTGATAGGCGTAAAGGCCGTCGCGGCGGCGGATCACGAAATCACCCACGTCGCGGCCAAGGTGCTGGCGGTACTCGCCCTGCACCCGGTCGATGAAGTGATATTCCAGCTCCGGCACGCGCAGGCGGATCGCGGCGTCTTCCTGGCCATGGCCGGCATTGCGGCACAGTCCCGGATAAATGCCGTGATACGGCTCCAGTTGTTTGCGCGAGCAGGTGCAGGCGTACGCCAGGCCGTGATTGAACAGGCTGTCGAGTACTTGCGCGTAGGCTTCATGCCGCTCGCTCTGGCGGACCATTTCGCCATCCCATTCGAAGCCATAGCTTTCCAGAGCCTTGAGAATCGCTGCCTGCGCCCCCGGCTCCTCCCGGGGCGGATCGAGATCTTCCATGCGCACCAGCCAGCGGCCGTTCACCGAGCGGGCATCCAGGTAAGAAGCGAGCGCAGCCACCAGTGAGCCGAAATGCAGGTGTCCACTGGGAGTCGGGGCAAAGCGGCCGATGTAGGCGGGGGAGGTGTTGGCAGTCATGAGGGCGATGTTACTTGAAGAGTAAAAAACGGCAGAAACAAAAACGGAGCGTTCGCACGCTCCGTTTCTCGTTCAGGTCGGGATTACTTGCCGACCTGCTTTTCCTTGATTTCCGCAAGGTTCTTGCAGTCGACGCACATGTCGGCGGTCGGGCGGGCCTCGAGGCGCTTGACGCCGATCTCGATGCCGCAGGAATCACACCAGCCGTACTCTTCGTCTTCGATCAACTGCAGCGTCTTGTCGATCTTCTTGATCAGTTTGCGCTCGCGGTCGCGGGCACGCAGCTCAAGGGCGAATTCTTCTTCCTGGCTGGCACGGTCGGCCGGATCAGGGAAGTTGGCTGCTTCGTCCTTCATGTGATCAACAGTGCGGTCGACTTCCTGCATCAACTCCTGCTTCCATCTGGACAGGATCTTGGTGAAGTGCGCGCGCATGGGGGCGCCCATGTACTCTTCGCCCTCTTTAGGGACGTAAGGCTCGAAACCGCTGAGTGTCTGACTTGCCTGTTGCTTTGCTTGGGTGGGCATGAAATGGACCGCCTCTACTCTTGTAATCCATTGCGCAGGATTGCTCCATCACCGACACCTGCCGGCCCTGCGGCTGCAAGCGGGCGAACTTACCAGATCAATTCGACCCGCGCTACTCCCGGATGTCGAGCCCGCGGCCGGCGGTGCTTGCAAATGTTTGCCAAGCCATGTCTGGTGGTGCTGGAGACCTGACAATCACTGATTTTAGTCAATCCTGGAGCGTACGTTTGCCTTGTTACAGTCCAGCGTTCTTGAGGCTGTGACCGCTGCGGGTTCTCGCTCGTTCCGGCAGATGGGTAGAATCGTTTCTTTTCCCTCGTTGAAGGAAGGCCAATGGCTCAGCCCTACAGTGCTCGCAGTCGTGCGATCGAACCGTTCCATGTGATGGCGCTGCTGGCGCGGGCCAACGAATTGCAGGCCGCCGGCCACGACGTGATCCATCTGGAAATCGGCGAGCCGGATTTCACGACCGCCGAACCGATCATCCGCGCCGGCCAGGCTGCGCTGACAGCGGGGAAAACCCGTTACACCGCCGCCCGGGGCATTCCCGAGCTGCGCGAGGCGATTTCCGGCTTCTACCAGACCCGTTATGGTCTGAATATCGATCCGCGGCGAATTCTGATCACGCCGGGCGGCTCCGGAGCGCTGCTGCTGGCCAGTGCGTTGCTGGTAGACCCGGGCAAGCACTGGCTGCTGGCCGACCCCGGTTATCCGTGCAACCGGCACTTTCTGCGACTGGTGGAGGGCGCGGCGCAGTTGGTTCCTGTAGGGCCGGATGTGCGCTACCAACTGACACCGGACCTGATCGATCGGCATTGGGATCACGACAGCGTAGGCGCGCTGGTTGCCTCGCCGGCCAACCCGACGGGCACGATTCTGACTCGCGATGAACTGGCCGGGTTATCCACTGCCATCAGGGCGCGGCACGGGCATCTGGTGGTGGACGAGATCTACCACGGTCTGACGTATGGCACTGATGCGGCCAGCGTGCTGGAAGTCGACGACAGTGCATTTGTGCTCAACAGTTTCTCCAAATATTTCGGCATGACCGGTTGGCGTCTGGGCTGGCTGGTGGCGCCGGATGCGGCGGTCAGCGAACTGGAAAAGCTCGCGCAGAACCTCTATATCAGCGCACCGAGCATGGCCCAGCATGCGGCGCTGGCCTGTTTCGAGCCAGATACCATTGCCATTCTCGAAGAGCGCCGCGCCGAATTCGGCCGCCGACGCGATTTCCTGCTGCCAGCCCTGCGGGAGCTGGGTTTCAATATTGCCGTGGAGCCGGAAGGCGCGTTCTATTTGTATGCCGATATCAGCCAGTTCGGCGGTGATGCCTTCGCGTTCTGCCGTCACTTCCTCGAAACCGAGCACGTGGCGTTCACCCCGGGCCTGGATTTCGGTCGCTATCAGGCCAGTCATCATGTGCGCTTTGCCTACACGCAAAATCTTCCTCGCCTACAAGAAGCGGTCGAGCGGATCGCTCGTGGCTTGAAGAGCTGGCAAGGCTGATGCGCTTTCATCCTCCTCTTGAAGAAGGGCGACTGATTCGTCGTTACAAGCGCTTTCTCGCTGACATTGAAACCGTTGGCGGCGAGTTACTGACGATTCATTGTCCGAACACTGGCTCGATGCTCAATTGTCAGGTCGAGGGCGGGCAGGTCTGGTTCAGTCGCTCAAATGACCCCAAGCGCAAGCTGCCCGGCACCTGGGAAATCGGCGAAACCCCGCAGGGGCGGTTGTTCTGTGTGAACACCGGGCGCGCCAATGCGCTGGTCGAAGAGGCTTTGCAGGCCGGTGTCATCAGCGAGTTGAACGGCTTTACCGCGCTGAAGCGCGAAGTGGCGTACGGACAGGAAAAAAGCCGCATCGACTTTCGCCTCGAATACCCAACAGGGCCGGCGTACGTCGAAGTTAAAAGCGTCACGCTGGGTTTCGACGGTACGGCGGTGGCGGCCTTTCCCGATGCGGTGACCGAGCGCGGCGCCAAGCATTTGCGTGAGCTGGCGCATCTGGCGCGAGACGGGATTCGGGCAGTGCAGCTGTATTGCGTGAATCTGACGGGTATCGAAGCGGTACGCCCGGCGGTGGAAATCGATGCTGCCTACGCCGCTGCCTTGCGCGAGGCGGTGGCGTCCGGGGTCGAGGTGTTGGCTTATGGTGTGCGGTTAAGTCATGAGGAAATGTTGATCGATCGCCGACTGGATGTGTTGCTCGACAGTTAAACGTCGACCCACAGCCCTTGGGCATCTTCACGGCAATCGATGGCTGTCAGCGATTGTCCGGCGCAGGGGCCAGCGACGCATTCACCGTCCTCAATCAAAAACAGCGCGCCGTGTGTGGCGCACTGGATCAGGCTGTTGCTCGGGTCGAGAAACTGGTCGGGTTGCCACTCGAGCCCGACGCCCCGATGCGGGCAGCGGTTGAGATAGACGTACGCCTGGCCGGCCCGGCGTACGGCGAACAGTTTGTTGCCGTCGATCTCGAACCCGCGGCTGGTGGCTTCGAGCAAATCGGCGCCCGTGCACAGAAACTTCATGGCTATCCTCAAGTGTCAGCTCGTGTCCGGATATGTCCGAGCTTGACGTTTAAATGCAAACAATTATCAAATGGCCGCCTTCGCCCGCCGCGCGGTGGCCGCTGCCGAGGATACTTGGCCTGCCGCCCCGATGCCCGGGAAAATCCTATAAAGGAAGCTGTCTATGCGCCTGAGTACCCGCGTTGCCGTGCTGTGTGTCGGACTTTTGGTCAGCCACCAGGCTGCAGCGGCCCAATTGCCGCAACGCTGGGTCAGTGCCGGCGGTGCGTTGTCGGAGTGGGTGAGCGCGTTGGGCGGTGAGGCGAAACTGGTGGGGGTGGACACTACCAGTCAGCATCCAGAGTCCCTCAAGTCGCTGCCGAGCATCGGTTACCAGCGCAGTCTGTCGGCGGAAGGCATCCTCAGCCTGCGCCCGGACATCCTGATCGGCACCGAGGAAATGGGCCCGCCACCGGTGATTTCGCAGGTTCGCAGTGCCAAGGTGCAGGTGGAGTTGTTCTCCGCTCAGCCGGACCTGCCGACGCTAGAGAAAAACGTCACCCATCTGGGCCGGTTGCTGGGCGCCGAGACTCAGGCGACTCAGTTGCTGCAAAGTTATCAACAGCAACTCGATGCGCAGAAGGCACGTGTAGTTGCGGTGCAGTCAAAACAGAAAGCACCGGGAGTGCTGTTGCTGCTCGGACATGCCGGCGGCAAACCATTGATTGCCGGCAAGGACACCGCTGCCGACTGGATGCTGGAACAGGCGGGCGGACACAACCTGGCCACTCACAACGGCTACAAGCCGTTTTCCGTGGAATCCCTGGCCGGACTTGACCCGGAAGTGCTGGTGTTCGCTGATCGCGCACTGACCGGCGAGGCGGCGAAAGCGGCATTGTTCAAGGAAAATCCGATCCTCAATTCCAGTCGTGCGGCCAAATCCGGACGAGTACTGGAGCTGGACCCGACACTGCTGGTCGGCGGGCTCGGGCCGCGTTTGCCTGCTGCGTTGAAAACCCTGTCTGACGGTTTCTACCCGACCCAGAGCGGCCAATGACCACGCTGGTCAAACCCCGTGGCTTGTTCATCGGCCTGATTCTGCTGTGCCTGTTGGCGATCTGGCTGTCACTGGCGCTGGGGCCGGTCAGCCTGCCGCTGTTCGATACCTTGCGTGCCGCACTGCGCATGATCGGCGTGCCGCTGGCGCCGGACGGGCTGGAGCAGGCTGAGCTGATTCTCGGGCAGATTCGCCTGCCGCGGACCTTGCTCGGGCTGGCGGTCGGCGGCGTGCTGGCGTTATCCGGTGTGGCGATGCAGGGCTTGTTTCGCAATCCGCTGGCCGATCCCGGGTTGGTTGGCGTCTCCAGTGGCGCTGCTTTAGGCGCGGCGGTGGCGATTGTCGGCGGTTCGTTCTTCGGCGGTTTGCCGGAATGGTTCGGTCCGTATCTGCTGTCTGTGTGTGCGTTTCTCGGCGGTCTCGGGGTGACGGCGCTGGTCTATCGGCTCGGCCGTCGCAACGGGCAGACCAATGTCGCGACCATGTTGCTGGCGGGCATCGCTCTGACTGCGCTCGCCAGTTCGGCGGTGGGACTTTTTACCTATCTGGCGGATGACGCCACCCTGCGAACCCTGACTTTCTGGAACCTCGGCAGCCTCAATGGTGCGAGTTATGCGCGGTTGTGGCCGCTGCTGATCATCAGCGCCGGCGTCGCGTTGTGGCTTCCGCGTCGGGCGAAGGCGTTGAATGCGTTGTTGCTTGGGGAATCGGAAGCCGGGCATCTGGGGATCGATGTCGAGCGGCTCAAGCGTGAGCTGGTGTTCTGTACGGCACTGGGTGTCGGCGCGGCGGTGGCGGCAGCCGGGATGATCGGCTTTGTCGGGCTGGTGGTACCGCATCTGGTGCGTTTGCTCGCCGGGCCGGATCATCGGGTGTTGTTGCCGGCTTCGGTGCTGGCCGGGGCCAGTCTGCTGTTGCTGGCGGATCTGGTGGCGCGGCTGGCGCTGGCGCCGGCGGAGTTGCCGATCGGTATCGTCACTGCATTCATCGGTGCGCCGTTCTTCCTTTATCTGCTGCTGCGAGGACGTGCCTGATGTTGCGTGCGCACAATCTGCACATCCGTCGTGGCCGCAAGACGGTATTGGCCGACGTCAGTCTGCAATTGGAGCCAGGTGAGGTGCTCGGCGTGCTCGGCCCCAACGGTGCCGGCAAGAGCACGCTGCTCGGGGCGTTGTGCGGTGAACTGAGCGCCAGCGAAGGCCGTGTACTTCTCGACGATGAAAACCTTGGCCATTGGAGCGGCACTCAGCGTGCTCAACGACTGGCGGTATTGCCGCAGGTGTCGACACTGGACTTTGCCTTTCGCGTCGAAGAAGTGGTCGGGATGGGGCGCTTGCCTTATCAGAGCGGCAGAGTGCGTGACGACGAGATCGTTGCCGCCGCGTTGCTGGCTGCGGATGTCGGTCATCTCAGCGGGCGCAGTTATCTGGCGTTGTCCGGTGGTGAGCGTCAGCGGGTGCATCTGGCCCGTGTGCTGGCTCAGTTGTGGCCGGGGCAGGCCGGGCAGACCTTGTTGCTGGACGAGCCGACTTCGATGCTCGATCCGTTGCATCAACACACTACGCTGCAAGCCGTGCGCGAGTTTGCCGATCGTGGCGCTGCAGTTATGGTGATCCTGCATGATCTGAACCTGGCGGCGCGCTATTGTGATCGCATTCTGCTGCTGGAGGGTGGGCGTCCGGTGGCGCTGGACACGCCGCAGCAGGTGTTGCGTCCGGAGTCGCTCAAGGCTGTATTCGGTCTGGAGGTGTTGGTGCAGCCACACCCGGAACGCGGGCATCCGCTGATCATCGCCCGCTGATTTCATCATCGAGGTGAAAGCATGCGTAGGATTTTGCTGTTTGCGATGTTGTTGCTTGGCGGTTGCCAGCATGTCGCTCCGCCCCCGGTCAGTGGCGAGATTCGCGACTTGCGTAGCGGAACACTGATGACTCCGCGAGAATTGCTGACGCGTCTGGCCGAGCCGGCGCGGGTGATCGTCGGTGAGCAGCACGACAATGCCGATCACCATGCCGTGCAATTGTGGCTGCTGCAGAGTCTGGGTGAAAAGCGCCCACAGGGTAGCCTCTTGCTGGAAATGCTGACCCCCGATCAACAATCGCGGGTTGATGGTGTGCGGCGTGCACCAAAGCCTCCCGCTGATCTTCCGGTCGAGCTGGCATGGCAGGAGGGGTGGGACTGGAATCTCTACGGGCCAATTGTCCGGTTTGCTTTCACGCAACCGTATCCACTGCTGGCGGCCAATCTCGATAACAGTGAAATTCGTGCGTTCTATCGCCAGCCTCCGGTTCTGCAAGGGGAACGCAGTAACGCCCAGTCGGTGAAAAACGAATTGGCCGGGCAGATCAGTGATTCTCACTGCGGCTTGCTGCCCCAATCGCAAATGCCGGCGATGCTGGCGGTGCAGCAGCAACGGGATCGGCGCATGGCAACAAGATTGTTGGCGGCGCCTGCGCCGGCGTTGTTGTTCGCTGGTGCGTTCCATGCGCGCAAGGATGTGGGTGTGCCGCTGCATGTGCTGGATCTGGGCGCGCCCGAAGCACCGGTGGTATTGATGCTGGCGGAGCAGGGCAGCGAGGTCACGGCGGCCATGGCCGATTATGTCTGGTTCACACCGTCCACGCCGAAGCCGGATTATTGTGCCGAGATGCGCAAACAGTTCGGCCAATGACTTTCCTGCGGGCAAAAAAAGACCCGGAAAAACCGGGTCAAATAACCGTGATTAGCCTGATGAGGAGATAATCTGAGAGTCCGAACCAAGGGCTTTTCAGAATATCGACTGATCTCGCGACCAGTTGTGATAATCATATCGATTCTCATTAACAAGTCAACGAGTGTTTTTCCATTTCTTCGGTTTTGTTTGGGGAATGGCTGAAAAGCCCTGAAAACACTGGGCTTCAGCTTGGGCGGTCAAGTGCCGTGAGCTGCTTGTTGAGCTGGTCGATGCGCCGCGCCATGCTTTCGATCAGGCTGTGGGCGATTTTCGGATTGCTGCGGGTCATGCTCAGAAACTGATCGCCGGGAATCAGCATCACGGTGCTCGGCTCGCAGGTAACGATGGTTGCGTTGCGGGGTTCGCCGGTGAATATCGCCATGGCGCCGAAAATCTCGTCCCTGGGTACTTCACCAACCTTGTGCCCGTCGACGAACGCTTGTGCATGTCCTTCGATTATCACGAACACGTGATCGGCGGGATCGCCTTCGCGGATCAACACTTCTCCGGCTTCGACCCGTTTAAAGCCATTGGTGCTGCGAAACTCCCGTGGCTTCAGTTCGCCAATCGCATGGGCCAGCAGCGCCATCTGGCCCAACAGATACTGCAGAAACTGCTCCGAGCGCGCAGGTTCTGAATACACATGCTGGAACAAATCACGTCGACGGAAGGGCATCAAACTCAATGGGCCGTCGGAGCAAAGAATGCAATCCGCCCAGTCAGGACCTTGCTGCAGGCCAACCAGATCACCTTCTTGCCAATAGAACAGCGCTCGGCCTCCGAAGCGGCCATTGATGACGCCGTCCGTCAGCAGGAACAGTTGATCGCCCGGCAACCGTGCCATCAGATCATCCGTGGCTTCCAGCTCCAGCACGGGCCCACACGGTGCAAAGTCCCGCAGAAATTGACCGGGCAGGTTCTGCAAACGGTTGATCATTGATCCGGCCGGCGCCGATTGTTCCCCGAGCAGATACATGAAGGTGGGTGCCCGTCAGTTCTTGTGGCGAGTGGAAATGGCTTCGAGCTGTTTGTTCAGAGCGTCCTTGCGTTCGGCGGGAATGTCGTTCCAGTGCACATCCATCAACGCCCCTTCGATCGCATACAACAACACCTTCGACGCCCGGAACCCGCGCGTGCGCACGGCCCGATAGGCATCCACGGCGCCCAGGCGACGCAGATCCGAGGCGCTGTGGATGCCCACGGCATGCAGCCATTGCGCCGACGTCTTGCCAAGATTCTTCAGGTGTTGCAGTTCATCATTCATCAAGCCTCCTTGCGACGGCCGAATGGTGCGTGGGCGATCATCTCAGGAGTGTAGCCATCAGTAGGAAAAGCGTGGTTGTTTGGTCGGATTCGACGCAAAAGCTTCTAAGAAGGGTCAGGTTTTCACTGAAGGATCAGGATGGGGAGGGCGCGAAAAAGCACGAATAGCACACAGTCCAGCGCAAAGCGGGGGCGCTGGACGGGTTAGCCTTTCGCAGGCTTAGCGGGTGCGATAGCGCAGGCGCGTACCGAAGTTCATCGACATCAGAATTTCGTCGGCACTCAGCTCCGGCGGGAAGTAAGCACCGGAAATCTGTGCGTGGGCCAGGCTCGCACCTTCAAGGGATGCGTTACGAAAGTCGATGCCGCGCAGATCAGCGGAACGGAAGTAGGCGTCCCGGAAATCCACGCCATCGGCGTTCAGTTCACGCAGGTCGAGGCCACGGAAGTCACCGCCGACCATGTCGATCGGGCCGTCTTTCGGACGTTCTTTGTTGAAACCGGTTATGTCGTCTTTGTGCAGCAAGGCATAAAGCGGGGTGTCGAGAAGTTTCGGCTGGCTCATGTCAGATCACCTGTTGGTTTTATGACGCCAGTATAGTGCCACTATTTGACGGCCGTGAAGCGAGCGAGGGCTTCACGGCCGAAATAGTTTCTTACAGACCTGGCAGGCGCTGGCGGATTTGCGCCACGACGGTGTCCAGGGTGCCGGACTCATTGGTCTGCACGCGCTTGCTGCGCAGGATTTCGTCCGGGGTCAGCGCTTCACGATTGGCTTGTTGTGCTTCGATCACAGCCAGCGTGGCGTCGGACGGATCCTTCTTGTCTGCCTGACGCAGGGCCAGCCAGCTCTCGATCACCGCTTGTGGTGCATTGCAGTCGAGAATCAGGAATGGCGTGCCAGTGGCCTCGGCAACCTTGGCTGCGCTGTCACGCTGTTCGCGCTTGAGGTAAGTGGCATCAATCACCACCGGGAAGCCGGCGTGCAGGATCACTTCGGCGATTTCATGCAGGCGCGCATAAGTCGCTGTGCTGGCGTCGGCGCTATAAATGCCGGCCTGAACATCATTGGCAACGGTTTGCTCGCCGAACAGACGCTTGCGTTCAACATCGGAACGCAGGCGAATTGCGCCCAGCGCCTCGACCAGACGCATGGCTACGTGGCTTTTGCCTACAGCGGATACGCCATGGGTGATCGCCATGAAGCGCGAAGGAATGGTGCTGTAGCTTTCCGCCAGGTTGGCGTAGTTGCGGTACTGGCGCAGGGTGGTGGCGCGCTGCACCGGGGTTGCGTCGGCCGGCATGCTGAACAGCGCAACTTTCGCACGGACCAACGCGCGGTAAGCCTTGTAGAAGTTCAGTACTTCCAGGCCCTGATAGTCGCCGGTCAGCTCCAGGTATTGGCTGATGAAGCGACGGGCCAGGGATTTCAGGCCGCGGTCTTCCAGGTCCATCGCCAGGAAACCGGTGTCGGCCCAAACGTCGGTGAAACGGAACGGTTCGTTGAATTCGATGCAGTCGAAGATCACCACTTTGCCGTCGATCAGCGTGGCGTTGCCCAGGTGAATGTCACCGTGGCATTCACGGGTGAAGCCTTCGGCCTTGCGCTGGGCGAACAGCGGCTTCAAACGTTCGAAGCTGCTTTCGGCCCAGGCTTGCAGGGCATCCAGTTGCAGCAGGTCGGCTTTGTCGCTGAGGAACGGCAGGATCTGCTCGAAGTTCTGGCGAACCGGCGCCATCACGCTTTCCGGGGTACCGGCATCGTGCTCGGCCGGGACTTTCGGCGCGCTGAGGTGGAAACGGGCAATCTGCTCGGCCATTTCGTCGATGTGCGCGGTGGTCAGCTCGCCGTTGGCTTGCAGGGTGCTCAGCAGACCGGTCTGCGGGAACTGGCGCATTTTTAGCACGTATTCGATGGCCGGGCCTTCGCCACCCAGTTGCGGGGCTTCGACAGTGCCGGTGACTGGAATCACTTCCAGATACAAATCTTCGGTCAGGCGCTGGTTGAGGCGCAGCTCTTCGCCACAGAAGTGCTCGCGGGATTCGAGGCCGGTGAAGTCGAGAAAGCCGAAGTTCACCGGTTTCTTCACTTTATAAGCGTAAGGGCCGGTGAGCAGGACCCACGAGATATGGGTTTCGATGACCTGAAACCCTTCGACAGGGTGCGCAAACAGGGCGGGGTTTTGCAGGGCGGCGATCAGGGACTGGCTCACAGGCGATCCTTCAGAGACTGGGGAAATTCGAGGCCGCCATTATGGCCGCTCGCCAGCCCGACGCAAACCTCGGAGCGCTCCTGTTGAGTATGAATAAAGTGCGTATAATCCGCCGCCATGACTCGTACTCGATCCCCCCGCACTCCTAAAAAACCACCTTCCCGGGGCCTGCGCCCATGGTTGGGCTGGGCCCTGAAACTCAGTCTGGTCGGCCTTGTGGTGCTGGCCGGCTTCGCCGTTTACCTCGATGCCGTGGTGCAGGAGAAGTTCTCCGGCAAGCGCTGGACCATCCCGGCCAAGGTATACGCGCGGCCTCTCGAGCTGTTCGTCGGACAGAAGCTGAGCAAGGACGATTTCCTTACCGAACTCGATGCCCTGGGCTATCGTCGCGAAGCCGTGAGCAATGGCCCCGGCGCCGCCGCAGTCAACGGCAATACCGTCGATCTGAACACCCGTGGTTTCCAGTTCTATGAAGGCCTGGAGAAACCGCAGCCGGTGCGCGTGCGGTTCTCCGGTGACTATGTGGCCGAGCTCTCGGCGACGAACGGTTCGAAGCTGTCGGTGGTGCGTCTGGAGCCGCTGCTGATCGGCGGGATCTACCCGAAAAACCTTGAAGACCGGATTCTGATCAAGCTCGATCAGGTGCCGCCGTACCTGCTGGAAACTCTGGTCGCCGTGGAAGACCGGGATTACTACAGTCACTGGGGCGTGTCGCCGAAGTCGATTGCCCGGGCCATCTGGGTCAACACATCCGGCGGCAAGATGACCCAGGGCGGCAGTACGCTGACCCAGCAACTGGTCAAGAACTTCTACCTCACCAACGAACGCAGCCTGACCCGCAAGCTCACCGAAGCGATGATGGCGATGCTGCTTGAGCTGCATTACGACAAGAAGGAAATTCTTGAGGCTTATCTCAACGAAGTCTTCGTTGGTCAGGATGGCCAGCGTGCGGTGCACGGTTTCGGTCTGGCCAGCCAGTTCTTCTTCGGCCAGCCATTGTCCGAGCTGAAACTGCATCAGGTCGCGCTGCTGGTCGGCATGGTCAAAGGGCCTTCCTATTACAACCCGCGTCGCAACCCGGAGCGGGCGCTGGAACGACGTAACCTGGTGCTCGACGTGCTTGAGCAACAGGGTGTCGCCACCGCCGAACAGGTCGAGGCCGCGAAGAAAATGCCGTTGGGCGTGACCTCGCGCGGCAAGCTGGCCGACAGCTCGTTTCCGGGCTTCATCGATCTGGTCAAACGCCAGTTGCGTGAAGACTACCGCGACGAAGACTTGACCGAGGAAGGTCTGCGGATCTTCACCAGTTTCGATCCGATCCTGCAGATGAAAGCCGAAGCCTCGGTGAATGACACCTTCAAGCGTCTGTCGGGCCGCAAGGGCGCCGACGATGTGGAAGCAGCGATGGTCGTGACCAATCCGGAAACCGGTGAAGTCCAGGCGATGATCGGCAGCCGTCAGGCCAGTTACGCCGGGTTCAACCGGGCTCTGGATGCGGTGCGGCCGATCGGCTCGCTGGTCAAACCTGCGGTTTATCTGACCGCACTGGAAAAGCCGAGCCAGTACACGCTGACCAGTTGGCTGTCGGATGATCCGCTTTCCATCAAGGGCGCGGACGGTCAGGTCTGGAAACCGCAGAACTATGATCGTCGCTCCCACGGTACGGTGTTCCTCTATCAAGGGCTGGCGCATTCCTACAACCTGTCCACTTCGCGTCTCGGCCTGGCGGTGGGTGTTCCGAATGTCCTCAAGACCATCGGGCGTCTGGGTGTGACCCGTGAGTTCCCGGCGTTCCCGTCGATG